>JBAUUB010000378.1:0-16843 GCA_049582485.1 Dermatophilaceae bacterium | reverse complement strand
GTGCACGACTGGGTGGGGGTCCGGTGCCGGACCTCGGGCCGGCGGTCGTCCCGGACCAGCTGGCGGTCCTGGTGTTCGACGCCTACCGCGCCGGGGTCGGCTCGGGCGTGAGATCGCGGCTGACGGCATTGCGTCGCGCTCTGCCATGAGTGAGCACGCTGCCGGGGCCGCCGCACCGCGCCCGACGCGGCGGCAAGGCACCATCGGGCTGGTCGGCGCCGCGGCGGCCGCCGCGCTCACCGTCGTCTGGCTCGTCGTCGTCCCGGAGAAGGCCGACGAGGTCGGGGGCGTGCAGGCGGCGCTGATCCGCTACGGCCACCCCGCCTGCTGGGCCCTCCTCGCGGGAGCCGGGGTGGCCTACGCGACGGGACGACCGCATACGTCCCGTGTGCTGGGGTATGCGGCGCTCGCCTGCTACGCGGCGTTCATCCTCGCGTTCGTGCTCTGACTCAAGGCGTGGGGCGGCGGAGATCCGCGCCGATCCCGCAACCTCACCACGCAGAGGGATCGTCCACCACGGAAACTAACCGTGGTGAACGATCCCTTTCCCGGTTGGGGAGAGAAAGGTGAGGTGACGCCGGGGACGGTGGTGGGGGTGGGGTGTGGCGCCAGGTGTCAGCTGAGGCGCTCGACGACGATCGCCATGCCCTGACCGCCGCCGACGCACATCGTCTCCAGGCCGAACTGGCCGTCGCGGGCGCGCAGGCCGTTCAGGAGCGTCGTCATGATGCGGGTTCCGGTCGAGCCGAACGGGTGTCCGAGGGCGATGGCGCCGCCATTGACGTTGAGCTTGTCGAAGTCCATGCCGAGGTCGTCCGCCGACGGCAGCACCTGGGCCGCGAAGGCCTCGTTGATCTCGTACAGGTCCATGTCGCCGATCGTCATCCCGGCGCGGGCGAGCGCCTGCTTCGAGGCCTCGACCGGGCCGAGCCCCATGATCTCGGGGGAGAGCGCGGACACACCGGTGGAGACGATTCGGGCGAGAGCGGTCAGGCCGAGCTCGGCCGCCTTGGTGTCGCTCATGATCACCACACCGGAGGCGCCGTCGTTGAGCGGGCAGCAGTTGCCGGCGGTGATCGTGCCGTTCTCGCGGAACACCGGGTTCAGCGACTGAACCGCCTCGAGCGTCACACCGGGCCGGGGACCGTCGTCGGTGGAGACCACTGTGCCGTCCGCGAGCGTCACCGGCGTGATCTCACGCTCGAAGAAGCCGTCGGCGATCGCCTTCTCGGCGCGGTTCTGGCTGGTGACGCCCCACTCGTCCTGACGCTGCCGTGAGATGCCGCGCACGGTCGCGACGTTCTCGGCGGTCTGACCCATCGAGAGATAGACGTCGGGGACGAGGCCCTGCTCGCGAGGGTCGGACCACGTCTCGTTGGACTTGGCCATCTCGGCGCTGCGGGCCTGGGCGTCGGCGAACGCCGGGTTCATGACGTCCTCGGCAGCGCCGCCGGCACCGGCGAAGTTGGTGTACTGCGACACGCACTCCACGCCCCCGGAGACGAACACGTCACCCTCACCGGCCTTGATCGCGTGGAACGCCATGCGCATGGTCTGGGTCGACGAGGCGCAGAACCGGTTGACGGTCGCAGCGGGCAGCGTGTCCAGCCCGGCCAGGACCGCGATCACGCGGGCCAGGTTCGAGCCGTGCCGGCCGCTCGGCTCCGCGCATCCCCAGTACAGGTCGTCGATCTGCGCGGGGTCCAGCGCAGGCACCTGCTCGAGCAACGCGGCGACGACCTGGACCGACAGGTCGTCCGGGCGGATGGTCTTCAGGGAGCCCTTGAAGGCGCGCCCGATGGGGGTCCGGGACGTGGCG
Source organism: Dermatophilaceae bacterium (assembly GCA_049582485.1). Taxonomy (GTDB): domain Bacteria; phylum Actinomycetota; class Actinomycetes; order Actinomycetales; family Dermatophilaceae; genus F2B08. The sequence goes on along the minus strand of JBAUUB010000378.1, from coordinate 15,024 downwards.
ACGATGACAGCCTCGGTCATGACTTCTCCTGCAGTGGTTCGGGGGCAGTGGTTCCGGGGGAGCGACGATGTGACAGCCGGTCGGCGACTATGTGACAGCCCGTCGGCGCGCAGGCTCCTCTCCGGCGAGCCTACTTGGCCTGCGAGGATCCGGAGTCCGGGCCGTCGGCGACGCTCGTGTGATCATCGCCATGCGTGACCGCCGCGGGGGCGACGTCCACCTCACCGGTGGTCTGCTGGTCGGCTCGTGCTCCATCGCCTTCTCCGTCGACCGCCTCGATCTCGGGCTCCGGACCCTCCGGAACGTCGGGCTGGCGGCGCCGCAGAAGGGTCGCCCACCGGCCGCGGGGCCCCCGAGCGGCCCCACCCAGCTCCGCACCGGAGACCTCGGCGCCGGGCTCGCTGGCCGCCTGACCTGCAGCCACCGCCACGGGGGCGACGTCCCGCCGGCTCATCGGCCGCGGCACGGCTGCGGGAGCCTCGCCGGCCCACAGTCCGAGGGAGTCGACGACGCTCGGCAGCAGGGCGGCGGCAACCCGCGCATACCCGGCGGCCGAGGGGTGGAACCGGTCGAGCGAGAACAGCTCGCGCGGGCTCGTCTCGAACTCGGGTCCGAGCATGTCGGCCAGAGAGACGGTGCGGCCGCCGGCCTCGACGACGGCCACCGTCTGGGCGGCGGCCAGGTCGCGCGACCAGCGCCGGGCGAGCCAGCGCAGCGGCTGGGGGACCGGCTCGATGGTCCCGAGGTCCGGACAGGTGCCGACGACGACGTGGGACCCGGTCGCGAGCAGCCGGCGCACGGCCTGCTCGAGGTGGCGCACCGCGGTGGCCCGCTCGATGCGGTGGGTGACGTCGTTGGCGCCGATGAGGATGACGGCCACGTCGGGGGAGGGAACCGAGTCGAGGGCGTTCGCGACCTGGATCTCCAGACCCGAGGACTCGGCGCCGACCACAGCGACGTTGGTCAGACGGACCCGGCGACCGGAGAGGGCCGCGACCCCGGACGCGAGAATGGCCCCGATCGTCTGGCTGCGCTCCTCCGTGCCCAGGCCGGCCGCTGTGGAGTCGCCGAGTATGAGCAGCTCGACCGGCTCTCCCGGCCCATGGCCGTAGAGACCGTTGTCGTCCGGTGAGTCGTCGAAGGGTCGGCCGATCATCCGACGGGCGGCGGCCGCCTCGGCACGGATCAGACCGTATCCGGCCGCACCGAGCGCGCCGGCCAGCGCGGCGAGGCCACCGCTGCCGTAGGCGGCCGTGCTCGCGATCTTGCGAGCGCGGCGAGCGCGTCCCATGGTGTTCCTTCCGTGGCGGTTCTGCCGAGGCCGAGAGCCGATCGGCCCCAGTTCTCAACGCTATCGCGGTGCCTGCATCTTCCGAACGGACCGAAAGCCAGGTGACCCGTTCGACCGACCTCGCTATCCTCGATCCATGCGCATCTCCTGAGGCCCCGCCCTCGTCCGCTGTTCCGGTCGCTGACCGGAACGTCGCCCTCAGGAGAACCATGTCCACGTCCGCCCCGCTGCCGTTCGGCGGCCTCGGTGACACCGCCGTCGCAGGCGCGGAGCATCTGCGGCTCGACGGCGTCTCGCGCTCCTTCCCGGACCGCCGGGTGCTCACCGACGTCTCGCTCGTCGTCGCCGCCGGTGAGATCGCCTGCCTCATCGGCGAGAACGGGTCGGGTAAGTCGACCCTGCTGCGCATCGCCGCCGGACTGGAGGCTCCGGACGCCGGATCGGTGTCACTGCCCGGCGCTGTCGGGCTGTACCACCAGGAGCCGCCGTTCCCGGCCACGTGGACCGTCGCCGAGGTGCTCGAGGACGCGGTCGCTCCCGTCCGAGCGCTCGCGGAGGCGGTCGAGCACGAGTCGTGGCGCCTGGCCGACGGCGAGGACTCCGCGGCGGAGCGCCTGGGGCTGGCGATCGAGGCGGCGCGTCGACACCATGCGTGGGACCTCGAGCACCGGGTCGACCGGCTCGTCTCGGGGCTCGGCATCCACCGATCGCCCCGGCAGCGGCGTGTCCGCGAGCTCTCCGGCGGTCAGGTCGCTCGCCTTTCGCTGACCTGGCTGCTGCTCAGGAGCCCCGACACACTGCTGCTCGACGAGCCGACGAACCATCTCGACGATGCCGGTATCGACCTGCTGTCCGAGCTCCTGCGGGACTGGGGCGGTCCGGTCCTCATCGCCAGTCACGACCGGGCCTTCATCGACGAGGTGGCGACGACCCTGCTCGACCTCGACCCCGTGCCGCTGGCACATGCAACGGTCCGGCTGGACACCGACTCACCGGGCTCGGGCTTCGGGGTGAACCGGTTCGGGGGCGGCTTCACCGCATACCTGACCCATCGGCGCGATGAGCGCGAGCGATGGGTGCGTCGCTACCGGGACGAGCAGGCCGAGCTGAGCCGCCTGCGTGCGCGGGTGCGGTCCGACCAGAGCGTGGGCCACCCTGGCCGAGCGCCCCGGTCCGAGGCACGGATCACCAGGAAGTTCTACTCCGACCGCAACGCGACAGTCGTCGCGCGCCGGGTCAATGACGCCACCACGGCTCTGTCGCGCCTCGAGCGCGACCAGGTCCGCAGGCCTCCGGCGCGGCTGCGCTTCCGCGGTTTCGAGCCCTCGATCGGCCGATCCCGGAGCGCGGGCGGGGGGGCGGTGCTGACTGCGACGGGCGTCGCAGTCACGGGACGGCTGCGACGGACGGACGTGTCGTTGAATGCCAGGGACCGGCTCCTCGTGACCGGTCCGAACGGGTCGGGCAAGTCCACCCTGCTCCAGGTGCTCGCGGGACGCCTGAACCCCGACACCGGCTCGGTGACCGTGCCCGGCCCGGCCCGGCGCGGACTGCTCGGTCAGGAAAGCTCATGGCAGGACGCGAACGTCAGCGTCCGCGAGGCGTATGCCTGCGCGGTCGGCGCGGACCTCGCGGAGCGCGTTCCCCTCGCTCGCCTGGGGCTGCTGGGCGGTCGGGACCTGGACCGCCCGGTCGGCGCCCTCAGCGTCGGTCAGCGGCGCCGCCTGGACCTCGCGGTGCTGTTCGCCGACCCTCCAGAGGTGCTGCTGCTCGACGAGCCGACCAACCACCTCTCGGTGCTACTCGCCACCGAGCTGGAGGTTGCGCTCGCAGAGTATCCGGGCGCACTCGTCGTCGCGAGCCACGACCGGTGGCTCCGGTCGGCATGGACCGGTGAGGTGCTCGGGCTCGAGGGTTGACCGCTCAACCGGCTCGTGCGTCCTGGGGCCCCGAGCGGGACCGAACCGCCTCGCCGGGCGGACGGGCCGGCCATCCGGGGACGAGCGGAGGTGCCTGGGACGCGTAGTCGTGCCCGGTCGGTGTCGTGAGCGTGACCTCGTGGGTCTCGTCGGACGCGCTCGATGTGTGCGCCGACCAGCCGGGCGCCTCGCGTGCCTGGTTGCAGCGCACGCAGACCCCACGGCCGTTCCACAGGCTGGTCTCACCGCCGTCCTCGTTGCGCCGCACGTGGTCGCCGTGCCGGAGTGGCGCCTCGCACCATGGCGTCCGGCAGGTCTGGTCTCGGAGCTCGAGCATGTGCCGGAGCAGGCCGGTGAACGTGCGCTGCGTCGACTCCATCGCGACGAGGTCGCGGCCATCGGGGCCGGTGAACAGGCGCCGGACGGTCACGAGGTCGTCGATCGAGACGACCCTGGCCGCCACGGTCGCCCGCACCCATGCGCGCGCGACCTCGGCCGGAATCGTCCCGTGCCCCGGGACGCCAACCGGTGCACAGCCGCCGCCGAGCAGGGTGGTGTCCGACATGACGAGGTTGATCCTGATCGGCACGGCCCCCACCGCGTGGCCGGTCACCCTCTCGACCATGGCGTCGGCCATGATCTGACCCTTGCCGCGCTCATCGCCGTCGGCGACGGCGTCCTTGGCGAGTCGGGTGAGCGCCGCGAACACGGAGACGCCATCACGCACGGGCAGGAGCGCCGTCACGTAGGTCATCGCGTCGGGCGCCGGCCGGATCGAGACCCGCCGCTCCCGCTCGGCCCGCCGAGCGCGCTCGACGGCACCGGCCGGGTCGAGGAGCTGGGCCATCGCCCGAGCTGCACCGGCCGCCTGCCGGTCGCCCATGGTGTGCAGCCGCGGGCCGAGCTCGGCGTCCACGGCACGACGGTCCTGGACCCGCAGGTGCGCCGTCTCCCGCGCGACGCACGTGACCCGCCATTCCGAGACCTCGCCGCGCCGAAGCGCCGCCAGACACTCCGGCATCTCGTGAACGAGCGCCTTGGCCAGACCGAGCAGGCGCGACCCCTTGTGCGGAGACTCCATCCGGGCCAGGGCGACCTGGTCCGCGATGCCCCGGCCGAGGTGATGCTCACCCCAGCCCGCCTCCACCTGCTCGGCACGCTGCGAGGAGTCGAAGGCCACGCTCTCGGTCGCCTGGGCCGCCGCCAGGGCGTTCTTCACCCGCTCCATCGCCCGGAGCCGGTCGACCCGGTCGGGATCGGTGTTCGCCGGCGACGGCGCCGCGAGCCGCGTCAGGAGAAGCTCGAGCTCGTCCCTCCCCACGGGCGTCACCAACGATTCGATCATGCGTTCTACTCTAGGGTCGGCCACTGACAGGGCTTCGGCGTCGCCCCCACACCTGTGGACAACGCAGATCTGATGGAGTGGTGGCATGAGTCCACGCGCCCGCCCGGCCGCCACGCCGGCGTCTCCCCACCTCGCTCCGACCCGGGCGGCCCTGCTCGAGGCGCACGTCCGCTTCGAGCTCGAGCGCTGGTCGGGCGAGGGCCTGGCCGCCGCGGTCCGCGAGGAGGTCGACGCACTGTATGCGTGGCTGGGCTCGGTCCGTCTGGCCGACCTCGCGCCGGCCGAACCGGTTGCCGCCTCCATCGCCTCGTTGGTCGAGCAGGTCCCTGTGACCGACGAGACGGCCGCCGTGCTCGCCGAGCTCGTCACGACGACCCTGCACGCCCTGGCGGACACCGACCTGCGGGTCCGCGACCTCGCCCGCCGCGAGGACGTGCTCGCCGTCGCCGGGGCGGCGGCCCGACTGGACCGGTTGCGCGCCGAGCTCATCGGTGCGCTCACGGCGAGCACCGCATACCGGCGTCTGGTGGCGCACGTGCTCTATCGGGGGGTCAAGGACTACGTGCTCACCGAGAACGTGCTGGCCCGCCGGATTCCGGGAGCGTCCTCGCTCGTGCGCTTCGGGCAGCGGGGGCTCAACACAGCGGCCCCCGGGCTCGAGCAAGCCGTCGACCGGCAGCTGAGCGCGTTCGTCGAGGCGAACATCGCCGAGACGCTGCGTGAGAGCCGGCGCTACCTCGAGGCGACCCTGGACGCGCGGATGGTGCGCGTGCTGGCCGAGGAGGCATGGGGTCAGCTCGCACCGCGGCGGGTCTCGGACCTGGCGACCCTCGCCGACGACGAGGATCTCGAGCGCCTGAGTGCCGAGCTCGTGGCGCTCCTCGATCACACCCTCCGGTCCGGGCGGCTCACCCCGCTCGTCGAGAGCGCTGTGCGCGAGCTGCTGACCCGACACGCGGACGACCGCCCCGCCGACCTGCTCCGCGACCTCGGTCTGGGTCGGGAGGAGGTGACCGAGGAGCTGACGCGCCTCGTGACGCCGCTGATGGAGCAACCCGCCGTGCAGACCTTCGTCGAGGAGCGGGTCCGCGCCAGGCTCACCGCCTTCTACGCGAGCGACGCCTGCCCCGTCGCGGACTGAGCGCCCCCGCCCCGGCCGCGGCCTGCGCGGACACCCGCGCAAGAATGGCCGGTATGCCCGACGCGCCGACACCGCCGTCCACCCCACCCCAGGCCGCCACACCCCACGCCGCCACACCCCAGGCCGCCACGCTGTCCTTCACCGTGAGCGAGGACGACACCGCGGTTGCGGTGGGCTCCGGGTCGCTCCCGGTCCTCGGCACGCCGCGACTCCTCGCATGGTGCGAGGCCGCCACCTGCGCCGCCCTGACCGACCTGGCGCCGGGAGCGACGAGCGTCGGCACCCGCGTCGAGGTCGACCACCTCGCCCCCAACGCGGTCGGGGACGACGTCGTCGTCCACGCGCAGGTGTCGGAGCGGACCGATCGCACCGTGACCTTCTCCGTGGAGGCCCGCCACCTCGACCGCCTCGTCGCCCGCGGCGCAGTGACTCGGGCGATCGTCAACGCAGAGCGTTTCATGTCCCGGCTGGCCCAGCGCGCCGATGGCTGAGCGGATGACTGAGCCGCGCCACGGACTGCGGGACGACCTCGTCGCCGTCCTCGCCCGCCGCGCCTTGACCGAGGACTCAGCCCGGCCCGAGGCCGTCGAGCGACAGCACGCCCGCGGCGGCCGTACCGCCCGCGAACTCGTCGCCGAGCTCGTCGACCCGGGCAGCCTCGTCGAGTACGGCCGGTTCGTCACCGCCGCCCAGGAGCAGCGCCGCAGCCTCGACGACCTGCTCGACCGCACCGTCGGTGACGGCGTCGTCGGCGGTCTCGCGACGATCGACGGCCGGCCGGTCGCCGTCCTCTCCTACGACTACCTCGTCATGGCGGGGACGCAGGGTATGCGTGGGCATGCCAGGACGGACCGCCTCCTCGACGTCGTCGAACGCCTCGGACTCCCCGTCGTCTTCTTCGCCGCGGGCGGCGGGGGCAGGCCGAGCGACACCGACATCCCGACCGTGTCGGGCCTCGACGTTCCGACGTTCGCGCGCTGGGCGGCCTTGAGCGGCAAGGTCGCCCGGGTCGCGGTCGTCAACGACAACTGCTTCGCGGGAAACGCCGTCATCGCCGGCTGCGCCGACCTCATCGTCGCGACGCCGCGCTCCTCGCTCGGCATGGGTGGACCGGCGATGATCGCCGGCGGCGGCCTGGGCCAGGTGGAGGCGGCGGACGTCGGTCCGCTCGACGTCATGACCCGCAACGGAGTCGTCGACCTCGCGGTCGACGACGGGGACGAGGTCGCTGCGGCCCGGCACCTCCTCGGGTACTTCCTCGGACGTCGGGACGACTGGACCTCGCCCGACCCGACCCCACTGCGGAGCGCGGTGCCTGCGGGGGAGCGCACCGCATACGACCTGCTGCCGGTGATCGAGGGCATCTGCGACGAGGGCAGCGTGACCGTCCTGCGGCCGGACTTCGCCCCCGAGCTGTGCACCGCGCTCGGCCGGATCGAGGGTCGCACGGTCGGGGTCATCGGCAACGACACGCGCTTCATGGCCGGGGCGATCACCGCCGACGCCGGCGACAAGGCGGCGCGGTTCGTGCAGCTGTGCGATGCGTACGGGTTCGGCGTCGTCTCGCTCGTCGACACGCCGGGCATGATGGTCGGCCCGGACGCCGAGCGGACCGGACTGGTGCGCCACACGTCGCGGCTGCTCGTCGCCTGCGCGCAGATCGAGGTGCCGCTGGTCGGTGTGGTGCTGCGACGCGGCTACGGCCTCGGGGCCCAGGCGATGCTCGGCGGAAGCACCCGCGAGCCGGTCATGACCCTCGCCTGGCCGGGTGCCCACCTCGGGCCGATGGGGCTCGAGGGTGCGGTGCGGCTCGCCATGCGCGCCGAGCTCGCCGCCATCGAGGACGATGATGCCCGCGAGGCGAAGGTGCGCGAGCTGACCGCCGCGATGCAGGAGCACGCGAGCGCGCTCAACGTCGCGCGGCACGGTGAGATCGACGACGTCATCGACCCGGTGGAGACGCGCGGGATCGTCGCGCGGCTCCTCGACGCCGCCGACGCCGAGGGGCGGCTGCGCCCGCGCCGCCGTCCCGTCGACGTCTGGTGATCAGGCGACGTCCGGTGATCAGACGCCGAACGTCGCCCGCGGGTACGCGGCCTCGACGTCGGTGACGACGTTGACGAGATACGGGACCCCGCTGGCGAAGGCGCGGTCCATCGCTGGGCCGATCTGACCGGGGTCGGTGACCATCTCGCCCGCTCCGCCGAGAGCCTTGACGACCTCGTCGTAGCGGGTGCGCGGCCCGAGGTCGGCGATTACGTCGTAGCCGTAGATCATCTGCATCGGGCCCTTCTCGAGCGCCCACGCGGAATTGTTGCCCATGATCATGACGACCGGCAGGTTGTGCCGGACGAGGGTGTCGACGTCGATGAGGCTGAAGCCGGCCGCGCCGTCGCCGAGGAGGAGGACGACCTGGCTGGACGGCCGTGCGATCCGGGCGGCGATCGCGGCCCCGAGTCCGGCGCCGAGGCACCCGAACGGGCCCGGGTCGAGCCAGTTGCCAGGCCGCTTCGGCTCGACGAACTTGCCCGCGAACGAGACGAAGTCGCCGCCGTCGCCGATGACGACCGCGTCGTCGGCGAGCCGGGGGAGCAGCTCTCCGTAGATGCGCGCCGGGTGGATCGGGTCGGCCTCCGCGCCGAGCAGCTCCAGGTCCTTGGTATGCGTCGCCTGGGCCTTCTCGCGCAGTGCACCGGCCCAGCCGGTCCAGTCGGCCCGGGTCGCCTGCCGCTGGACCGCCTCGGTGAGAGCGTCGAGGACCTGCGAGAGGTCGCCGGCGGTCGCGACGGCGGGGTTCGCGTGGTGACTCAGCTGGTCGGCGGAGTCCTGGATGTGGACCACCGTCGCGGGGGTGGCGCCGTCCTTGCCGCCGAAGACGCCGTAGCCGAGGCGGAAGTCGAGAGGTGTGCCGACGACGACGACGAGGTCGGCACCGTTGAACGCCATCCCGCGGGCCTTGGTCACGAGGAGCGGGTGACCGGCGGGGACCACGCCACGTCCCATGCCGTTCGGGATCGCCGGGAGCCCGAGCTCCTCGACGCACCGCAGGGCAGCCTGCTCGGCGAAGTCGCTCCACACGTCGGTGCCGAGGACGACGACGGGCCGCTCGGCCCGCGCGAGCAGTCCCGCTATCCGCTCGACGGCGTCGGTGTCCGGCGCGCGGTCGCTGTCTCCCGCAGCGTCCGGACCCGACCGCACCGACTCGCTCTGGTCGAAGAAGTGGTCCATGTGGACGTCGAGGAACGCCGGGCCGCGGTGCGCGGACCGGGCCGCCTGGAAGGCGCGGTGGGTCGCTCCGGCAATGTCCGCGGTGTTCTTCGCGGTCTCCGCGGAGACGGTGATGGAGGACAGCAGTGGGACGTGGTCGAACTCCTGGAGGCTTCCGGTGCCCCACCGCGCCAGCGGTGCCCGCCCGCCGATGACGACCATCGGCGCACCGGAGAAGTGGGCCTGCGTGATCGCGCTGACCCCGTTCGTCACGCCGGGTCCGGCCGTGAGGACCGCGAGGCCGGGGGAGCGGGTGAGCTTGCCGGTCGCCTCCGCGGCGAACGCTGCTGTCTGCTCGTGGCGGACGTCGAGCAGGCGGATACCGTGGTCCTCCTTGGCGGCGGCGTCGTACATCGGGAAGACGTGCGCTCCGGAGAGGGTGAACATCGTCTCCACCCCGTGCGCTGCGGCCACGGCCGTCGCGTGCGAGCCACCGTGACCCTGCACGGCCGCGTCGGTGGGGACTTCGGTGGTCGGCTGGGCTGCGTCCTCGGGCGTCATGGCGGCCATGTTACTGACTGGTAGGCAAAGATGTGGCGCGCGTCGCATACCCGTGTCTGTGTGAGGATCTGGGGGTGAAGTATGCCGAGCACATCGTCGACCTCGTCGGACACACCCCTCTCGTCCGACTCCACTCCGTCACCGAGGGCATAGCCGCCACGGTCCTGGCCAAGATCGAGTACATGAACCCCGGGGGGTCGGTCAAGGACCGCATCGCGGTGAAGATGATCGAGGAGGCGGAGGCGCGCGGAGACCTGCGCCCCGGCGGCACCATCGTCGAGCCGACCTCCGGCAACACCGGCGTCGGGTTGGCGCTGGTGGCCCAGCGCAAGGGCTACCGCTGCGTCTTCGTCTGCCCGGACAAGGTCGCCGAGGACAAGCGCAACGTGCTCAAGGCCTATGGGGCCGAGGTCATCGTGTGCCCGACCTCGGTGCCGCCGGACCACCCCGACTCGTACTACTCCGTCTCGGACCGGCTCGCCCGTGAGATCGAGGGCGGCTACAAGCCGAACCAGTACGAGAACCCTGCCGGTCCGGCCTCGCACTACGAGACCACCGGGCCCGAGATCTGGGACGACACCGACGGCCGGATCACACACTTCGTCGCCGGGATCGGCACGGGCGGGACCATCACCGGCACCGGCAGATACCTCCGCGAGATCTCGGCGGACCGCCCCGGTGGACGGGTGCGGATCGTCGGTGCAGACCCCGAGGGGTCGGTCTACTCGGGCGGAACCGGGAGGCCGTACCTCGTCGAGGGCGTCGGTGAGGACATCTGGCCGGGAGCGTACGACCCGGCCGTCGTCGACGAGGTCATCGCGGTCTCCGACGCCGACTCGTTCGAGATGACCCGCCGGCTCGCCCGCGAGGAGGGGCTGCTCGTGGGCGGCTCGTGCGGCATGGCCGTCGTCGCCGCTCTGCGCGCCGCCCGCGACCTGCCGGCCGACGCCGTCATGGTCGTGCTGCTGCCCGACTCCGGCCGCGGCTACCTGTCCAAGATCTTCAACGACGACTGGATGAACAGCTACGGGTTCCTCGCCGCGAGCAAGGGGGAGACCGTCGGGGACGTGCTCGCCGCCAAGACCGCCGCCACGGGGCTACCGGACCTCGTCCACACCCATCCGGGCGAGACGATCAAGGAGGCCATCGACATCCTCCGTGAGTACTCCGTCTCGCAGATGCCGGTCGTCAAGGCCGAACCGCCGGTCATGTCCGGCGAGGTGGCCGGCGCGGTCTACGAGCGCGACCTGCTCGACGCCCTGTTCACGGGTCGGGCCCACCTCACCGACTCCGTCGACAGGCACATGGGTCCGGGTCTGCCGCTCGTCGGCGCCGGTGAGCCGATCTCCACCGCCCGCCACGAGCTCGAGCACAGCGACGCGATCCTCGTCGTCGACGCCGGAAAACCGGCCGGCGTGCTCACTCGAGCCGACTTCCTCAGCTTCCTCGCCGACTGACGGAAAGCTCGGGTCAGGCGCCGAGGACGACTGCCGCGACCAGGAGGGCGGTGACCACGCTGCCCGTGCGCTCGAGCGACCGCGTGTGGCTCGAGAGGAACTCGGCCCATCCCTCCGATCCCAGGAGGAGGAACTGGAGGACGGCGAGGGCGCGGGCGGCCCCGAACACCGCCGCCACGAGCACGGTCTGCCACCAGGGCAGCCCGATGAGTACGAGGGCCACGGCCAGGATCACCGACGCGGCACTGGGGATGAGGGTGCGCACCCCGGTGCCGTACTCGAAGCCGAACCGGAAGATGCCCCGGGCGATCCCCTGGGCGAACACGCTCTGCGGGATGAGCCTCGAGCGCTGCGGGAGCCGGAGGCGGCGCTGGACCAGGTCGAGCATGGTCAGAGCGACGGCCGCGATGGCCGCGATGGCCAGCCGCAACCACTCGGGCACCGGTGAGAGCAGCCCGGAGAGGACGGCGAGGACCAGCCCGGTCGTTGCGCCGCCGAGCAGACCCCCGGCGGCGAAGGGCACCCAGAGGTGCAGACGTCTTGCTTGGCCACGGACCGAGGCCACCAGCGCCCAGGCGCTGTTCAGGCCTCAAGTGGAGCCGGAGAGCGCCAGCGCGGCGACGACACCGGCGAGTGCGAGAGCCGGCAGGATCTCGCCCGTCGACACCGCGTGGTACGCGGCCCAGACTGCCGGCGGGACGAGGAGGATGAGCAGGGCGGTCGGGTCGGCCACCCACCTCCGAAGACTCATGTCGGCCATGATCGCTGCCGGCTCACGTCGGCCACGGACAGATGGACTTGAAGCACGAACCGGTCGGGCTACACGTCCACCCGTCGGAGCACCGGTAGACCACGCCGTCGCTGAACTTCCAGCGCCACGAGTCGTAGGTGCCGCTCCAGCAGGCGTCCGGCCGGAAGAGGAAGTAGCCGCTGTGGCCGGGGGCGCTCTTGTGCCATCCGACGGCGTTGCCGGCCCCGTTGCGGTAGCGCCAGCAGCAGGACAGGTCGGTGCACATGGCGGACGGCCCGCACTTCAGACCCTGCTCGGTGTGGTTGCTCGCGTAGCCGCCCGGCCGGCAGGGGCCGGAGGTGTGGTCGACGTAGTCCTCGAAGTAGGCCGCCTCCGCCCGTCCCGCGGCGAGGTTGACCAGCCCGAACGCCCCGAGGGCCGCGGCGGCGCCACCGTAGAGGGCGCCCTTGAGCAGTCCGCGCCGGGTCGGTCGCGGCCGGAAACGCGAGCGGACGCGTTCAGCGTCGACGACCGGCAGGTCCCCGAAGCGCAGCGGTGCGGGCGAGGGCGTCACGGGCCCGCCTCCTCGGTGGTGAGGTCCAGCCGGTGCGGTGGCCGGACGAGGGGGACCGCCCCTTGAGCGAAGGCGAGCACGTCCTCGACCGCCGCCGGGACGTCGGTGGCGCGGATGACGCCGTCGGCGTCGACGGCGAGGAGGTAGGGCGTCGCGGGGACGCCGAGCAGGTCGATCACCTCGGCGGCGTCGGAGAGGCACCGCTGCAGACCGCGGGCCTCGCACGTGCTCGCCGACACCGCGACGGTATGCGGTGCGAGCCCGCAGCCGAGCAGCGTCTCGACGGTCTGGTGACAGGAGGAGCACCCCGGGGCAGTGACGACCACGACCCCGCCTCCCTGCGGTCGCAGGCCGGCGAGCGGGCCGGTCGTCGGGAGCGCGAGGCCCACGAGTGATGTTCCGCGAGAGGGGCCGGTGCCGGTGAGCTGCTGGGCCCGGCGCAGCTCCGCGATCTGTCGCATCAGGCCGGCGAGCCCGAGGGCCAGCAGGGCGATGGTGAGCCAGCTGACGAGCAGCGCAGCGGTCGTGAAGCTCATCGGGCCACCTCCGCGTGTGCGCGCGCGCCTGGCAGGGCGGCCAGGGAGATGCTCAGTGCGACGACGGCGGCGGCCATGATGACGAGCTCGCTCCCGGGCCGGGCGAGCGTTGGCGCGGCTCCGACGGTGAGCGCCCCGACGAGGGCGAGACCGGCGAGCAGGGCGCTGCGCACCGTGACCCAGAGTCCGAGCGGCGCCTCGCCGACGCCGCAGCCGCAGGGGACCGCACGGCCCGCCGACCGGCCGGCCGCCACGTGGACGTAGACCGTCATCGCAGTCAGGAGGGCGGCGGCGAGCAGCCCGACGAGGACGGTCGCCGCCGCCCCGGTCGCGAGGGCGAGCAGAACACCCACTCCGAGGGCGACCTCGACCAGCGGAAGCCCGACGGACACTGGTCCGCGGACGGAGCGGGCGAGCACGGCGTGGGAGTCGAGTGCCGCCCGGAGCTCGCGCGGAGCGCGAAGGTGCGCCGCCCCGGCGACGACGAGCGTGACGGCGACGACGGCGAGCAGGGCCTCACTCACGGGGCCGCCTCGACGTCGATCCGCAGGTCGGCCAGCACCGCGACGGCGGCGTCGAGGTCGTCGTCGGACGGCGGCAGCCCGTAGGCGACCGCGTCGGGCGTCTCGAGCACGACGTGCGGACGCTCGCTCGGGTCACTGCGTGAGAGCCAGCCGCCCCGGACCGGGCGCCCGCGACGACCCGGTGAGCTGGGGCGGACCGCGCGACGCACGTCCAGCAGGACCGGCCTGCCCCCCGGTGCCAGTGCCGACACGGCCACGTCGTGGCTGCGCAACGGGGACCACGCGGTGCGTCCTCCCGGCCGCATCCTGGTCCCTGCGCTCCCCGGCCCGATCCCCGCGTCCGAGAGAGCGGCGGCCAGCGCCTCGCGACCCATCCCCGGCGGACTCACCCCGAACAGGGCCTCGCCGCCGGTGTCCACCCGGTACGCCGGGCCCTGGCCCGGCCGGCTACCGTAGGCGCCCACGACGAGCTGCTGTCCGCCGCGCAGGCGCAGCGGCGCGCCCGCGGTCGAACCCGTGGCGGCGAAGAAGAAGTCCGCGGCGTCCGGGTCCGAAGCGTGCACCTCGAGCTCGACACCGTCGACGAGGAGCACGCTGCAGCGGGTCGGTCGGCCGACGTCGGCCACCGTTCGGTCACCCGTGCTCAGGGTGAGCGTCTCCCCGCTGAGCAGGGTCGTGCGAGTCTGCATTCTCGTCCTAGGGGAGGGTTCGTCCGTACTGGTCGCGCACCAGGCTGCTCAGGGCATCCTCCTTGCCGAGGAGGAAACCCCGCGACTCGGTGATCGCCGCCAGCCTCGCGCTCACCCCGGCCGGGAGGGAACCCGGGGTCGAGGTGAGCAGCGGCACGCCCTGACTGCCGGCGAGGGCGCCGGCGGTGAGGCCGTCGGGGAAGTTCGTGCCGGTCGCGAGATAGGTGTGCGGCACCGACGCCGGGAACTCCGCGGAGATGAGTGCGGCGGTCTGGTAGCGGTCCGGACCGGCGATCCGGCGCACCGTCGGCGCATACGCAGCGGCCTGGACCCGGACCGCCTCGGACACGGTCGGCGCGCTGCCGAGGATGACGATCTCGCGCGGTCTCAGGCGGGTCAGCTCCGCCACGACCGCGTCGGGGATGACGGTCGGCGCCGTGAGCAGCAGAGGGCCGTCCCGGTGTCCGGCCAGGGCCCCGCCGGTCATCGCGTCGGCGAAGTTGAGGCCGGTCGAGAGCAGGACCACCGGCACGTCCTCCGGGAACTCCCCGGCGACCAGCGCCGATGTCTCGTAGCGGTCCGCCCCGCCGAGCCGTCGCACGATCGGGGCGTAGGCTGCCAGCTCGGTCTCGACCTCGGCGCTGACCGAGCCCTCGTTGCCGATGACGACGATCTCAGCGGGCTGGAGGCTCTCCAGGGCCGTGCGAGTGGCCGCGGGCAGCGCGTCGGTCTGGGTGAGGAGCACGGGCGAGTCCTGGGCGGCGCCGAGGGCCGAGGCGCTCAGGGCGTCCGGGAAGTTGTCACCTCTGGCCAGGTAGACGGCGGGGACGCCGGGCGCGAACCGCTGTGCGACGAGGGCCGCGGTCTCGTAGCGGCTGGATCCGGCGATCCGCTCGGTCGAGTTGGGTCGGCACAGGAAGATCTGAACGTTGTCGATGGCCAGGTAGGTGGCCCGGCCCGGCGTGACGTTGTGCTGGAACCACGCGCCGAGCCACCCGGCCTCGTCCGGGGTCGCGGCCGTGATGTCGAAGGAGACGCCGCTCCAGCGTG
>JBAUUB010000377.1:0-2148 GCA_049582485.1 Dermatophilaceae bacterium | reverse complement strand
GCACTGCGCGCCATCCGTAGTCGGCGTCTTCGGGCGCTCGAGGTACGGACATGCACAACTGAACAAGGGGAAAGATCATGTTCACACTGAGGCATTCGCCTCGAACGTCGAGCAAGGCTCTGCGAGTGATCACGGGGATGGTCGCCGCAGTCGGGCTGACTATCGGGGGCGCAGCCGTTGCGGGCAACGCCGCCCCCGCCCCTGCTGGCACCTTCACCTACACGACCACGGCCGACTTCAACGGGGGCACCGCGCTGAACCTGAGCACCGCGAACGACGAGCTGAAGCTGACGCCCAGTTTCACCTTCCCGTTCGTGTGGGTCCCGGCCAGCGCCCGTGGCACGATCGCGAAGATCGACGCCAACACGGGGTTAGTCGTGGGTGAGTACTGGTCGGCACCGCAGAACATGGCACACGACCCATCGCGCACAACGGTGGACCAGAACGGCAACGTCTGGGCCGGAAACAGGGCCGAGGCCAGCGGCAACAAGGGGTCTGTTGTGCACATCGGCTTGGAGGAGGCGGGACAGTGTGTCGACCGCAACGGCAACGGCGTGATCGACACCTCCACCGGCCTCGGCGACATTCGGCCCTGGGCAAACACCTCGTTGGAGGACAGCGACGGTGGCGTGGCCACAGCCGATGACGAGTGCGTCATCCACTACGTTCGCACGACCGGCCACACGATCCGGCAGGTCTCAATCGACGCGGACAACCACGCCTGGGTCGGTGGCCCCGGGCTGGTCACGATCTCTGGTCGGTACTTCGACCGGATCAGCCCCTCCGGCCAGATCGTCAAGACCTTCAAGCTGCCCGACGGGGTGGACTACGCCGCCTACGGCGGTCTCATCGACGCGAACAACGTCCTGTGGAGCGCCTCTGGTCCGGTCGGAATCGGGAGCGTGTGGCGAATCGACCTGTCCTCGGTACCCGAGGCAACGCCACCTGCGGTCCTGAGTGCCCCAGCGAACTACACCCTGGTTCCCGCCAGCGGCGCCTACGGCATGGCCAAGGACGCGGCCGGCAACATCTGGGTCACCGACTACTACGGCAGCCGAGTCCACAAGATCAGCCCCGCCGGGGCCCTGATCGGCAACTATGGGACGCAGACTACGGGTAACCGTGGGGTTGCGGTCACCGCGGACGGTGACGTGTGGGTAGCCGGCAGCGGGAACGGACAGGTTGCCCGTCTTCGCAACAACGGCACGTGGGTCACGAACATCAATGTCGGTGACACGCCGACCGGAGTCTCGGTCGACGTCAACGGCAAGATCTGGGTCTCCCTGCTCGGCCTGAACCAAGCCAAGCGGATCGACCCGGCCACCAACACCGTCGACCAGACCACCGACCTCGGTGTCGGGGCCGGCCCCTACACCTACGGTGACATGACCGGCGGCGTCAACGTCGGCGGACCAGCCAGCGGCACCTGGAGCACCGTCATCGACAGCGGCGTCCCTGGCCAGCACTGGTCCACGATCGACTGGACCGCCGCGACCAACGGCGGCCTTGTCACGGCAACCGCCGCAGCAAGCGAGGACGGCACGACCTACGGTCCCGACACTTCGGTGGCCGACGGTGGCACGCTGGCGCTGATGGGCCGGTACCTGAAGGTGACCGTCACCCTCAGCAGGACAGCCGCGATGGTGGACGCGGACATCACCCCCGTCCTGACCGACATCACGGTGACCACCAACCAGCCGCCGCTCGCATCTGCTGGAGACGACCAGGTCGTCGACGAGGGTGACCTCGTCACGCTGGACGGAACCGCCTCGAGCGACCCAGATGGCGACACCCTCGACTACTCCTGGACCCTGCAGCCCGGATACACCGGCCCAGAGGTATTCCTGTCCGATGCGACGGCGCAGCAGCCGACGTTCACACCGACCGACAACGGCCAGTACACGTTCAGCCTGACCGTCGACGACGGTCGCGGTGGCAGCGCGACCGACGACACGGTCGTCACGGTTGACAACCTCGCACCGGTGATCACCTCGTTCACCTCGCCGGTCGACCCGGTACCCGTCGGGTCCGTAGTGAACCTCTCCGCGACGTTCACCGACGCCGGGACAAACGACACCCACACGGCGTCGTTCACGCTCGACACCCAGACCGAGAGCGGAACTGTCACCGAGACAGACGGCTCCGGTA
>JBAUUB010000376.1:0-2453 GCA_049582485.1 Dermatophilaceae bacterium | reverse complement strand
GTGCTGTGGCGTGGGCGGGGAGCCAGACTCTTGCCGCGGCCGTACTCCTCGGTCGAGATGGGAGCGACAGAACCCTCAGCGCCGACCTGCTCGAAGATCCGCGAGGCGATGTCGAACCAGGAGTGGGCCGGGCCGTCGTTGCTGACGTTGTAGGTGCCGAAGTCCGCCGACGTCAGCACGAGGTGCGCGATGGCGGCGGCGAGGTCGTCGGCGAAGGTGAGCCGGCCGAACTGGTCGTCGACGACGCTTGGGCTGATCCCGCGTCGCGCGAGGTCGACCATGGTGCGCACGAAGTTCGGGCCGTCGCCGATCAGCCAGCTGGTCCGGACGATGTAGTGCCGGCCCCACGTGGCCACGAGGGCGTCGCCTGCGGCCTTCGATGCGACGTAGGCACCGAGCGGTGAGAACGGCTCGTCCTCGGTGTGGACCTCGCGAGTGCCGTCGAAGACGTAGTCGCTGGAGACGTGGACGAGCGTGGCGCGGTGCCGACGGGCGATGTCGACGAGCCGGCCGACCCCCTCCACGTTGGTCCGCCAGCAGTGCACGCGCCCCTCGGGGGTCTCGGCGGCATCGACGGCGGTCCACGCGGCGGCGTTGACGATCGTGTCGACGCGGTCGAAGTCGAAGGCAGCGACCGAGTCGGCGTTGTCGATGTCGAGGTCGGCGCGGGAGAGGAACTCGGCGTCCGGGAAGGCGCCCCGCAGCGACCGGCCGAGCTGACCGTCGCCCCCGACGACGACCGTGCGGCCGTGCCGCCGCACCGGCGTGACGTCGTCCAGGCGCGGGTGACCTCGGTCCGCCGCGGACATCTTCGCCTCATCAAGGGGGAGTGGCCATGGGCAGTCGACCGTCTCGTCGGCGAGGTTGACGAAGGTGTACTGCTCGCGCGCCTCGGGGGACCAGTGGTCGTTGACCAGGTAGGAGTAGGTCGTTTCGGATTCGAGCGTCTGGTAGGCGTTGCCCACTCCGCGGGGGACGAAAGCCGCTGTCCCGGGGGCGATCTCGGTCGTCACCAGGGTTCCGAAACCCTCGCCCTCACGCAGGTCGACCCACGCGCCGAACACCCGTCCCGATGCGACCGACACGTACTTGTCCCACGGCTCGGCGTGGAAGCCGCGGGTGACGCCCGCCTCGACGTTGTGGCTCACGTTCTCCTGAACCGGGCCGAAGTCCGGCAGGCCGAGCGGCACCATCTTGGCGCGCTGCCAGTTCTCCGTGAACCAGCCGCGGGCGTCGCGGAGCACGGGCAGGTGGACGATGAGCAGCCCGTCGATCGCGGTCCGCTCGACCGAGAGTTCCGCCATCACTGACCCTTGACCGCGTAGCGCGCCTCGGTCTGCGCCTTCAGCGGCCGCCACCACGCCTCGTTCGCCCGGTACCAGTCGATCGTGGCGGCCAGACCGTCGGTGAAGTCGGTGTAGACCGGAGCCCAGCCCAGCTCCTCGCGCAGGAGCGAGGCGTCGATCGCATACCTCAGGTCGTGTCCGACGCGGTCGGTGACGTGGTCGTATGCGTCGTCCGGCTCTCCCATGAGCCTCAGGATGGTCTCGACGACCTCCTTGTTGCTCTTCTCCCCGTCGGCGCCGATGAGGTAGGTCTGTCCGATGCGCCCGTCCTGCAGGATGCGCCACACCGCGCTGTTGTGGTCGTCGACATGGATCCAGTCCCGCACGTTGAGCCCGGCGCCGTACAAGCGTGGGCGTACCCCGTCGATGACGTTCGTGATCTGGCGGGGGATGAACTTCTCGACGTGCTGGCGCGGGCCATAGTTGTTCGAGCAGTTGCTGATCGTCGCTTCGACCCCGAAGGAGCGCACCCACGCCCTGACCAGGTGGTCCGAGGCGGCCTTGGACGCCGAGTAGGGACTGGAGGGGTTGTATGCGGTGGCCGGTGTGAACTTCGCCGGGTCCTCGAGTTCGAGGTCGCCGTACACCTCGTCGGTGGAGATGTGGTGCAGTCGCTTGCCGAGCCGGCGGACGGCCTGCAGGACGTGGAAGGTCCCGACGATGTTCGTCTCCACGAAGGCGCCCGGACCCTCGAGGGAGTTGTCGTTGTGCGACTCCGCCGCGAAGTGGACCACGGCGTCGTGCTCGGCGACCAGGTCGTCGACGAGACCCGGGTCGGTGATCGAGCCCTCGACGAACGACATGCGCTCTGCGGGGGTGCCGTCCAGGGAGGACCGGTGCCCCGCATACGTCAACGCATCCAGCACCGTGACGGTCGAGTCGGTGTGCTCCAGCACCCAGTGCACGAAGTTGCTGCCGATGAATCCCGCGCCCCCGGTCACCAGCAGTCTGCTCACGCGACCGACGATACCCAAGGGATTCCGTCGGCCCGGCACCGCTGTGCCAGAGTTGGGCCATGCGAGGGATCATCCTGGCCGGGGGGACGGGCAGTCGGCTGCACCCGCTGACCCTGGCGACGAGCAAGCAGCTCATGCCGGTCTATGACAA
>JBAUUB010000375.1:0-6785 GCA_049582485.1 Dermatophilaceae bacterium | reverse complement strand
GGTCCGGTCGACCCTGTCCGGGGTCCGGCCCATGCTCGAGTCGGCCGGCCGGGTGGTGCAGGTGCGGGTCGCCGACGGCCGCGAGGCCGGGGAGGACGAGCCCGAGCACTACACGAGGGTCCTCGTGGACGCCCCGTGCACCGGTCTCGGTGCCCTGCGCCGACGGCCCGAGGCGCGCTGGCGGCGCCAGCCGGCCGACCTCGCGACCCTCGGACCGCTGCAGAGGCAGCTCCTGCAGAGCGCTCTCGACGCGACGGTGCCCGGCGGGGTCGTGGCCTACGCCACCTGCAGCCCGCACCCGGCCGAGACCACGCTCGTCGTCCGGGATGTCCTGCGTCGCCGAGCGGATGCCGAGCTGCTCGACGCGCGCCCTCTCCTGCTCGACCGCGGCGGTCAGCCGATCGCGGGCGCCGGGCCAGGACCGACCATCCAGCTCTGGCCCCACCGGCACGGGACAGATGCGATGTTCCTGGCCCTGATCCGCAGGTCAGCGGCTGTGTCATCATCGACGTGAGGCCGTCGCGCGCCGTAGGGCGGCCCAGTGCAAGCACGGACACGCGGATGGGATGAGTCGGTGAGCGAGGCGGAACCGGTGCAGGCCGGCGGCCCCGCGCGCCCGGCTGACCGCCCCCCTGCGGCTGCCGACGATGGAACCGCCGACCGGCTCATCGGCCGCGCCATGCCGATCGCCCGCCTGCGCGCGACGACCGGCTCTGTCGTCGATCTCAGCGACCTGCCCATGGGCCGGTCCGTTGTCTTCGTCTATCCGCGCACCGCCCGCCCAGGCCGCCCGATGCCGCCGGGCTGGGACGAGGTGGCCGGGGCCCGGGGATGCACCGCCGAGCTGTGCGGCATCCGCGACTCCTCGGCAGAGCTCCGTTACGCAGGTGCCGTCGGGATCTTCGGACTGTCCGCCCAGGACGCCGCCTACCAGAGTGAGGCCGCCCGACGTCTGGAACTCGACTACCCCCTGCTCGCCGACCCCACCCGGCAGGTTGGCCGGACCCTCGGACTGCCGACCTTCACGGTCTCGGGGACGACGGTCTACCAGCGGCTCACCCTCGTGGTCCAGGACGGCGTCGTCGAGCACGTCTTCCATCCGGTGCCCGCGCCGGAGTCCCACGCCGCAGAGGTGGCGCGGTGGCTCGCCGCACGCCGGCGGACCGCAGCGCCCGGGGGCCGTTCGCGACCCGCTCCGACCGGGCCCACCGCATAGGGTGACTCCCGTGCAGATCTCGCCGTCGATCCTCTCCGCCGACTTCGCCAATCTCGAGTCCGAGCTGCGCGCCATCGGCAACGCCGACTGGGCTCACGTCGACGTCATGGACAACCACTTCGTCCCCAACCTGACCATCGGACTGCCGGTCGTGGAGGCGCTCGTCAAGGTCAGCCCCATCCCACTGGACTGTCACCTGATGATCGACGACCCCGACCGCTGGGCACCGCCGTATGCCGAGGCCGGCGCCGAGTCCGTCACCTTCCACGTCGAGGCGGCCGCCGACCCGGTCGGGCTGAGCCGGGCGATCCGCGCAGCCGGAGCCCGCGCCGCCTTCGCGCTCAAGCCGGGCACGCCATTCGCCCCGTATCAGGACCTGCTCGACGAGGTCGACATGGTCCTCGTCATGACCGTCGAGCCCGGCTTCGGCGGACAGTCGTTCATGGCCGACCAGATGCCGAAAGTGCGAGAGGTTCGCGAGGCGGTCCGCCGTCGCGGCGGGCAGATCTGGGTCCAGGTCGACGGGGGCGTCTCCGGTGCGACGATCGAGCAGTGCGCCGAGGCCGGCGCCGACGTCTTCGTGGCCGGGTCGGCCGTCTACGGCGCCGAGTCCGCAGCGTCCGCGGTGGACGAGCTCCGTGCACGCGTCGCCGCGCACCGTGGCTGACGAAGCCGTCCCGCTCGCCTCGGTCCTCGGAGAGTCGTATGTCGGCGGCCGGGTTCTGACGGGAGTGGTGGAGCCGGGCGCCGAGATCACGGACCTGGACCTGGAACAGTGCCGGATCGAGGCGGCGGTCCTCGAGCTCAGCGTGTGGCGGCGGTGTTCACTCGAGGGGTGCACGCTCGTGGGCGTGAACCTGTCTCGGGCCAGGATCGTCGACGTCCGGTTCTCGGACTGCGCGCTCCTGGACTCCAAGGCCCAGGCGGTGAACTGGTCCGGCGTGCGCGCGGGCGGTCTGGCGACTCGGTCCATCACGTTCGAGCGGTGCCGTCTCGACTACGGGTCATTCGCCGGTGCGGACATCCGCGGCATGCGGTTCGTCGAGTGCTCGCTGGTGGACGCCGACTTCGGGGGTGCCGACGCCCGCGAGGTGGAGTTCGTCGACTGCGACCTCTCCGGTGCCCGGTTCGTCGGCGCCGACCTGCGTGGCGCGCTTGTCGTCGGCGCCACCGGACTCGGGCTCGACGTCAGGGACACCCGCGCGAAGGGCCTGCGCGTCGACCCCGGTGGTGCGCTCGCTCTCGTCGAGGCTCTCGGCCTGCGGGTCGTCGAGGACGTCACTCCGCCAGCGGGAGGGGCGACAGGGTGGGACGACGCCGTCTGACGAGGGTCAGGTAGAGGCTGAGCGCGACGTAGTAGAGCGGGTACACGGCGGACAGCGCCAGCAGCCACGGGCTCGGTGAGGGCAGTTGGGCCAGGACCACCGCATACAGCCCGAACCAGACGACGGTCAGGGTCATGGTGAGCCGCCAGGCCGCTTCGGTGCGGGACGGGTAGACGTAGCCGACCGGCACGAACACGAGCGCCGTCAGCGCGAGGAGGGCCACCGTCGTGGCTGCCGTTCCGGCGTCCAGGACGACGACATAGAAGGCCACGATGTTCCAGTAGCTGGGAAAGCCGGTGAACAAGTGGTCGGCCGTCTTGGCATCGGTGCGGCAGAACTGGAAGCAGGACGCCAGCAGGGGGGCTGCGGCGACGGCGGCGCCGAGCCAGCCGGACGGCAGGTAGCCCGCGCTCCACAGCAGCACCATGGGTGCGAAGGCATAGGTCAGGAAGTCGACGATGTTGTCCAACAGAGCACCGTCGAACCCCGGCAGCACCTCCGCGACCCGGAAGCGGCGCGCCAGGAACCCGTCGGTGCCGTCGATGACCATGGCGACCAGGAAGAGCCAGAGGACCGCGACGACCTCGCCCTGGTAGGACAGGTGCACCATGGCCAGCGCCAGCACCGAACCGACCGCCGTGTAGCCGTGGACGGCGGCGGCTGCAGCCCGAGAGGCCCGGGAGCCCCGGGAGGCCGGGGTGGGGTCGGGACCGGCCATGGACGCGACCCTAGTCGGCACCGGCGGTCGGGCGGGGGCTCGCCCGCTCGCGCACCCGTACCCTTGTGCACGTGAAGTCGTTCGACCAGCTGTTCGCCGAGCTCGCCGACAAGGCGGCCACCCGCCCCGAGGGGTCGGGTACGGTCGCCGCGCTCGATGCCGGCGTCCACGCGATCGGGAAGAAGATCGTCGAGGAGGCCGCCGAGGTGTGGATGGCTGCCGAGCACGAGGGCCGCGAACGCACGGCCGAGGAGATCAGCCAGCTGCTCTACCACCTCCAGGTCCTCATGCTCGCGAGCGGAATCGAGCTCGACGACGTCTACGCCCACCTCTGACCACAGGATCCCCATGCTGAGAATCGCCCTCCCCAACAAGGGGTCGCTGTCCGACGCCGCCGGCGAGATGTTGCGCGAAGCCGGGTACCGCACCCGCCGAGACAGCAAGGAGCTGGTCGTCACCGACGAGTCGGCCGGAGTCGAGCTGTTCTACCTGCGGCCCCGCGACATCGCCGTGTACGTCGGGTCGGGCACCGTCGACTGCGGCATCACCGGCCGCGACCTGCTGCTCGATGCCGGATCGTCGGCCGTCGAGGTCATGACGCTCGGATTCGGCGCCTCGACCTTCCGCTACGCCGCCCGCCCCGGGGTGGTCGCGTCGGTCGGCGACATCGCCGGGCGTCGGGTGGCGACCTCCTACCCCGGCCTCGTCGAGAAGCACCTCGCCGACCTCGGTATCGGTGCGGAGGTCGTCCGCCTCGACGGTGCCGTCGAGACCGCGGTCACCCTCGGGGTGGCGGACGTCATCGCCGACGTCGTCGAGACCGGGGCGACCCTGCGCAGTCAGGGACTCGCGGTGTTCGGCGACCCGATCCTGCGCAGCGAGGCGGTCCTGATCAAGGACGTGACGTCGAAGGAGCAGGCCGGCGTCGAGGTGCTGCGCCGCCGGCTGCTGGGCGTGACCACCGCACGGTCCTACGTCATGCTCGACTACGACTGCCCCATCGCGATCATCGACGAGGCCTGCGAGGTGACCCCAGGACTGGAGTCGCCGACCGTGTCCCCCCTCCACGACAAGGGCTGGGTCGCCGTCCGGGCCATGGTCCCGCGCACCGAGACCAACGAGATCATGGACCGGCTCTACGACCTCGGAGCGCGGGCGATCCTCGTGACCGAGATCAGCGCCTGCCGGATCTGACCATGACGACCGAGTCGCGCGAGGCGCTCTACGCCCCCTTCCGCCCCCGCCGCGGGCGGGCGGTCGCGATGACGATGGCGATCCTGTCGGTCCTCATCTTCACCGGGTTCGCCGTGCTGGCGCCCTCTCCCGAGGAGGGCGGGAGCTTCGCCGTGGGCGACCGGGTGATGATGACCCTGCTCGGCCTGCTCATCGCCGGGTTCCTCTGGCGGTATGTCGCCATCAAGGCGGTCCCGGACGAGCGCGGCATCGACATCCGCAACCTGATCCTGTCCCGTCGGGTCGAGTGGGACGAGGTCGAGGCCGTCCGCTTCCACGGCGGCGCCGCATGGCCGGTGCTCGTGCTGCGCGACGACGAGGAGGTGGCGGTGATGGCGGTGCAGAAGGCCGACGGCGGCACGGCCCGTGGCGATGCCACGAGACTGGCCAACCTCGTGGCGCTCAACCGGTCCGAATGACCAGGTCCGCCTTCGCGCGCGTGTCGTCCACCGCATACAGACGATCCTCCTGAGCCGCCCAGCGCTCCCAGTGCGGTCGGTAGGTCTCACCGTCGCGGGCGAGGCCGCGCCGGAGTCGCTCGGCCCGAGGGGCCTCCATCCACACGCGGACGGCGGCATGGTCACCCGCGGCACCGACACTGCTGCCGCAGCCCTCGACGACGACGACCGGCGCGGGGGCCACGTATTCGCGGCCGTTCCACCGGTCGTGGTGCCAGTCCCAGACCCGGTATGCGGCGCCCACCCCCTGCGCGAGCGGCACCAGGACCTCGGAGACGAGGATGGGCACCGACGCGGCCAGACCGTCCCACCCGGGATAGAGGCGGTCCATGTGGACCACCGGTGCCCCGAGCCTCGCTGCGACCGCCAGCGCGAGGGTCGTCTTGCCGGAGCCACTCCGGCCGTCGACGGCGACGACACGCACCGAGCCGCAGCGTGGCGGCGCGTCCGCGAGCCGCTCGAGGACCTGGGCGACGGCGACCGGATCGACCGGGTCCGACGGCTGGTCCCACATGGGGGCCGAGTGTAGGCGGATGCTCTAATGGCGGCATGCCGACGACCGCGCACGACAGCACGGTGAGCGACCAGGGGGTCGCCGTCCGGGTCATCCCGTGCCTCGACGTCGACGCCGGCCGGGTCGTCAAGGGGGTCAACTTCGTCGACCTCCGTGACGCCGGCGACCCGGTCGCGCTCGCGGCGGCGTATGGCGCCGCCGGCGCCGACGAGCTCACCTTCCTCGATGTCACCGCCAGCAGCGGGGACCGGGAGACGATGTACGACGTCGTCCGGCACACCGCCGAAGAGGTCTTCATCCCACTCACCGTCGGAGGGGGGGTTCGCACCGTCGACGACGTCGACCGCCTGCTGCGCTGCGGAGCGGACAAGGTCGGTGTCAACACCGCCGCGATCGCCCGCCCCGAGCTGATCGGCGAGGTCGCCGCACGCTTCGGCTCCCAGGTGCTCGTCCTCTCCGCCGATGTGCGCCGTCGTACGGACGGCTCCAGCGGCTTCGAGGTCACCACCCACGGTGGGCGGCGCGGCACCGGGATCGACGCGGTCGAATGGTGCGCCCGAGCCCAGGAGCTCGGTGCGGGCGAGATCCTGCTGAACTCGATGGACGCCGACGGCACCAAGGCCGGGTTCGACCTCGAGCTGATCGCCGCCGTCCGGGCGGCCGTCTCGATCCCCCTCATCGCTTCCGGCGGAGCCGGTGCCGTCGAGCACTTCCCGCCGGCGGTGGCCGCGGGCGCCGACGCCGTGCTCGCCGCGAGCGTCTTCCACTTCGGCGTGCTCACCGTCGGCCAGGTCAAGACCGCACTCGCTCAGGCCGGGGCCGCCGTTCGCTGAGGAGTGCGCGGCGCCGACGTGGACGCCGGGCTGGAGCACCTGCCTCACGGTGGGACAATGGAGCGCGTGACCCCATCCGCCCAGGCACCCGTCGAGGAGCTCATCGCCAGGCTCTCCCGCACCGACCAGGGACTCGTCGCAGCGGTGGTCCAGGACCACGAGACGCGCGAGGTCCTCATGGTGGGCTGGATGGACGACGAGGCGATCCGGCGCACCCTCGACGAGGGCCGGGTCACATACTGGTCGCGGTCGCGTCAGGAGTACTGGCGCAAGGGGGACACCTCCGGCCACACCCAGCAGCTCCGGTCGCTGTCCCTCGACTGCGACGGGGACGCACTGCTGCTCACCGTGGACCAGGTCGGGGCGGCGTGCCACACCGGTTCGCGGACCTGCTTCACCCCGGTGGTGACGGACCGGTGAGGCCGAGCCCTCACCCCGAGCGCGCAGCGCGCCCCTCCGCCCCGCATCCCGCCGGCCCTGTGCGCCCC
>JBAUUB010000374.1:0-1966 GCA_049582485.1 Dermatophilaceae bacterium | reverse complement strand
GGAGAGCCGCGCGCGGCCCGCGGACCACGAGGTTGACTGCACGACCACGCCGCTGACGGTCCTCCTCGACGCCTCCTCGCCGGTCCCGTCCTCGCCAATCCCTTGACCGACTGATCGATCTCAGGCGCGACCACACGCATCAATATGCGTAATACCGCCGGAAGTTGACCAGCCGGAGCGATAGCCGCCGATCTCCGCGGGTGTTGCTCGTGAGGGACGCGTCCTTATCGAAGAGCTCCAAGACCGGGACAGTGTTCTCAACCCACGTCCCCCTATCGGCACGCCTTCCGCATGTGGATGTCGACGCCTCGGACGAGTGCACGAGCAGGGACCCAGCCCGAGGTCGCCGAACGAAACAATGGCGGTATGCCATCAATTGTCGACCTGGACCACTGCGCCCCCACCCACCTCGCTGCTTACGCCGATCCCACCGAACGCCGTGCCTTCGCTTCGTACGACCGTGTCGGCGTCGATCCCAACACCCTCGAGCCGGTTGACTTCTTCGCTCCGGCACTCCTTGACGCGCCCGTCCGTGGCGTTGACGTGCGCCGAATGTTCCTCCCAGACGGTCCCCACCGGGAACTCCGCGACACGATGGAGCGCCTACTGCTCAACGAAGAGGCGGCGAAGGCCAGGTTCGAAGAACTCGACCTCACGGCCGAGACTGGCCCATGGGCGCTGGTGCGCGCCGTGTTGATTGCGAGCGATAGAACTCCGGGCATCAAGGCGTCCAAGGTGACCAAGATCCTGCACCGGAAGCGGCCCGCGCTGGTGCCGATTTTCGATCAGCGCGTCGCCCACTTTTACGGGTGTACGCCTCGCCGTCCAAGCGAGTTCTGGCCGATCCTCCACGCGGACCTGAACGAGCACGGCACTTGGCTCTCCAGCATTGTCCGAGATCTCCGGACGCCGGACCACCGAGTCGTCACGACACTTCGAGCACTGGACATCATCGTTTGGGAGCATGTCACGACCGGCCACGTGACCAGCGCCGCGTCGACATAATGCGTACCCAGTCATCCGCACCTTCGTGCCACTTTTAGTGCGCCATACGCCATCGCCGTTGTCTGGGTCTGAGCGATCACCGTGGTCCCGTGTTTGGCAACTGCCGTTGCATGCCCGCATGCAGGCCACCCGCGGCCTTCCGCCGGGTCAGGACATAGCTCGTTGTTTGCACCACGGCGGCGTCTGGTGCCCCGACTTGGACGTGAGGTGCCAAGACCGGCACTCGCTGCAGAGATAGGTGCCGGTCGGGACCTTGCAGTCTTTTCCTCGGCTCCTGCGGACGATGGCGCGCAAAGCAGACATCGCCACGGTTTAAGTTCGGTACGGCACCTTCGAGCACGACATGTCGTTGTCTCTCGACTTGTCGCACTCGGCCGGCTGACATCCGGCCCGGTGCGCGGTTCACGCCTAACAGCGCTCAGCCACCAAGGAGCCTGAAAACTCCACCTGACTCAACGGTAGAGGAACGACAGCGGTGATGTTGTGGAATCGGCCCTGTGACCCGGCTCGAGTCGTGGAGCTTCGCGTCTCGCGGGGTCGCTGCACTCCGCCGGGTATCGCCGCTGGCGTGGCCCAGCGCTCGACGCTCGCGAGGCGCGGCCTGTTCGGGGCGTGGTTCATCCACTTCTGATGAGACGTTCTGATCTTGTCCTCCCTCGTCATGGGCTCGATCAGGCCGGCTGGCTGACGCAGTCTGCATCTCCGTGACCTACGAGGGGGCCACCGGCTGGGTCAACCTGCGACATTCGTGCCAGGTGCCGCCTTGACAGGAGTGTCTGCTCCGTCTCAGGCGACAACCGCCTGACCTGAGCGGCGCATACTGGAACGGAGGGCCGCCTGCGGCGCACCCCGCGCTCACCCCCCTCGCCACTCGGAGCGTGGTCGTCATGACCCAGACCGCACACGCCCATACCGCACCCCCCACGGCGAGCACCTCGGTCGGCAGTCGCCTGTTCTATCT
>JBAUUB010000373.1:0-36344 GCA_049582485.1 Dermatophilaceae bacterium | reverse complement strand
ATGAAGCCTCAGGCGTCCTGCACGATGACCGTGGCCCCCGGCATGATCGTCAAGACCCAGCTGACCTCGGAGGCTATCGACAAGGCCCAGCAGGGTGTCATGGAGATGCTGCTGGTCAACCACCCGCTGGACTGCCCGGTGTGCGACAAGGGTGGTGAGTGCCCGCTGCAGAACCAGGCGATGAGCCACGGTCGCGCCACCTCCCGCTTCGAGGACGTCAAGCGCACCTATCCCAAGCCGATCAACATCAGCAGCCAGGTCCTTCTCGACCGGGAGCGCTGTGTGCTCTGTGCCCGGTGCACCCGCTTCTCGGAGCAGGTCGCCGGTGACCCTTTCATCGCGCTGGTCGAGCGTGGTGCGTTGCAGCAGGTCGGCATCTACGAGGAGAAGCCGTTCGAGTCGTACTTCTCCGGCAACACCGTCCAGATCTGCCCCGTGGGTGCGCTGACCGGGGCGGCCTACCGCTTCCGGGCGCGTCCCTTCGACCTCGTCTCCACGTCCAGTGCCTGTGAGCACTGTGCGAGCGGGTGCGCGCAGCGGACCGACCACCGACGCGGCCAGGTCATGCGGCGGATGGCGAGCTACGACCCGGCGGTCAACGAGGAGTGGAACTGCGACAAGGGACGGTGGGCGTTCACCTACCCGCTCGTCGGCGACCGCTTGCAGTTCCCGATGGTCCGCGAGAACGGCGTGCTCCGGGTGGCCTCGTGGCCTGAGGCGCTCGCGACGGCGGCCGACGGTCTGGCTGCCGCTGCCGCCGCCCGGGCAGACACCGGGGCTGCCGGAGTCGGCGTGCTGGTCGGCGGCCGGGTGAGCATGGAGGACGCCTACGCCTACCGTGCTCTGGCCACCCGGGCGCTGGGCGGCGCCGACATCGACTTCCGGGCCCGCCCGCACTCGGACGAGGAGGCTGCGTTCCTGGCGACCGCGGTCCGTGGCGTCACCCCTGAGACCGGAGGCGTCACCTACGCCGAGCTCGAGCGCTCGAGCAGCGTGCTCCTCGTCGGACTAGAGCCCGAGGACGAGTCGCCCATCGTCTTCCTCCGTCTGCGCAAGGCGTTCCGCAAGAACAGGACCGCCGTGTATGCGGTGGCGCCGCTGCCGAGCCGTGGCCTCACCAAAGTGGGGGGCACGCTCCTCGCCTCGGCTCCGGGCACGGAGGCCCAGGTGCTGGATGGCATCGCCCGCGGCTCTTCGCGCGCGACCGAGTCGATGACCCGCGCGGGTGAGGCCCTGCGGGAGGACGGCGCCGTGATCCTCGTCGGCGAGCGCCTTGCGTCAGTGCCGGGTGCCCTGTCGGCCGCCCTGCGGCTGGCCGACGCGACCGGGGCCAGGCTTGCCTGGGTCCCGCGCCGTGCCGGAGAGCGCGGTGCGCTCGAGGCCGGTGCGATCGCTGGCAGGAGCACCGCCGAGATGGTCCGCGACGCCGCCGTGGGGCGCCTGGGTGCCCTGGTCGTCGGAGGGGTGGACCCCTATGACATCGTCTCCGGCGAGGTCCGACGGGACGGCCCGACCATCGACACCGAGGATGTCCTCGAGGCGATGCGGCGAGCGTTCGTCGTCAGCCTGGAGGTGCGCGAGTCCGCGGTGACCGAGCTGGCCGACGTCGTGCTTCCGGTGGCCCCGCACGCCGAGAAGGCCGGCACCTTCCTCGACTGGGAGGGCCGTGCCCGGCGCTTCGACGCCGCCCTCGACAGCGGGGCGATGAGTGACTACCGGGTTCTCGACATGCTCGCGGCCGAGATGGGGTCCCCCATCGGAACGCGGACGCTCACCGCCACCCGCGACCTCCTGGCCGACGAGCCCGAGCCGACCCGCCCGGCCGCCCCGACCGTGGAGGCCGGGGAGCCCGCGGAGCCGGGCGTCGGACAGGTGCTCCTGTCCACCTGGCACCACCTGCTCGACATGGGCCGGATGCAGGACGGCGAGCCGTTCCTCGCCGGCACCGCCCCGGCGACCGTCGCCCGCTGCTCGCCGGCCACGGCCGGCGCCTTCGACCTGGTCGACGGCGACACCGTCGAGGTCAGCACCGACTCCGGCAGCATCGTGCTGCCGCTGGTGGTGACCGAGGGCATGGTCGACCACGTCGTCTGGATGCCGACCAACTCGGCAGGTGCGCCGGTCCGCTCCGCGCTCGGCGTGGACTCGGGCGCCGTCGTCGGCCTGCGCAAGGCTGATCTCGGATCAACGGTCCTGACCACGGAGGATGGTGTCGCATGATCGCGCAGGTCGTCTCCTCGGGCGTCACCTCGCTCGCCCTCGACGGGGCCCGTGAGAACCCACTGGCCGACTTCAGCGACACGCCGCTCTGGCTCACGGCCATCAAAGCGGTCCTGATCTTCGCCTATCTGCTCATCCAGGTGCTGCTCGTCATCTGGTTCGAACGGCGGGTCATCGGCCGGATGCAGCAGCGTCCCGGTCCGAACCGCAACGGTCCGTTCGGACTGCTGCAGTCGCTCGCGGACGGCGTGAAGTCCATGCTCAAGGAGGACGTACGACCCAAGGCCTCGGACGCCATCGTGTTCACCGTGGCGCCGATCCTGTTCGCCTCGATGGCCTTCGTCGCCTTCACGATCATCCCGCTCGGCCCGGACGTGCGGATGTTCGGTCACACGACCCCGTTGCAGCTGACCGACCTGCCGGTCGCGGTGCTGCTCGTCCTCGCGGCGGCCGGCGTCGCCGCATACGGCGTCATCATGGCGGGCTGGGCGTCCGGGTCGACGTACCCGCTTCTCGGCGGGCTGCGCAGCAGCGCCCAGATCATCTCCTACGAGATCGCCATGGGCCTCTCGCTCGTCGCCGTCTTCCTGTACGCCGGATCGATGTCGACCTCTCAGATCGTCGCCGCCCAGGCCGAGCAGGGGTGGTTCATCATCGCCGCCGCCTTCTCCTTCGTGGTCTACGTCATCACCATGGTCGGCGAGACCAACCGCCTGCCGTTCGACCTGGCCGAAGGTGAGGGCGAGATCGTCGGCGGGTACTTCACGGAGTACTCCGGGATGCGCTTCGCGATGTTCTTCCTCGCCGAGTACATCAACATGTTCACCGTCTCGGCGATCGCGACGACCCTGTTCCTGGGCGGATGGCAGGCGCCTCCCGGTATCGCGGCGATCAACGACGGCATGTTCAACGAGGGCTGGTGGGGCCTGCTCTGGTTCACCCTGAAGATGTGGCTGTTCATGTTCATGTTCGTCTGGTTGCGCGGCACCCTGCCCCGGACCCGGTACGACCAGTTCATGAAATTCGGGTGGAAGTTCCTCATTCCGGCCTCGCTGGTCTGGATCGTGCTCGTCGCGCTCGTCCGCGGTGCCGATGCCGGGTTCTTCGGGGACAGCACCTTCGGGATCCTCGGACGTGACTTCCCGGTCCCCGTGCTCTTCATCCTCGGGGCGGCTCTGCTGCTGATGATCGCCGGCTTCACTCTCTGGGACCGGGCGGCAGAGCGCCGCCGGGCCGAGCAGCGGACGGAGTCGGTGATCGACGTCGACCCGTTCGCGGGCGGCTACCCCGTCCCACCGCTACCGGGGCAGCGTCTCGTCGAGTCGGGCGCGGCCCGCGACGGACGCGCCCAGACCGACACCCATACCGACGCGTCCGGATCCGGCGCCGCCACGGCGGTCGTCGTCTCGGACAAGGAGGACTGAGCCATGTCCGACAGCAGGGAGCTCGAGCCGCAAGGCGGCCGCTCCGGGGAGAAGGAGAGCGAGCCGGGGCTGCTCGCCTCGGTCGCCGGCTTCGGGGTGACCTTCTCGACGATGTTCAAGAAGGTCTACACCGAGGAGTACCCGGAGGAGAAGCGACCGACCCAGCCACGCTTCCACGGGCGGCACCAGCTGAACCGTCACCCGGACGGCCTCGAGAAGTGTGTCGGATGCGAGCTGTGCGCCTGGGCCTGTCCGGCGGACGCGATCTTCGTCCAGGGCGCGGACAACGACGACACCCCGATCGAGCTGGGTGGCACCGGTCGGTTCTCACCCGGCGAGCGCTACGGACGCGTCTACCAGATCAACTACCTGCGGTGCATCTTCTGCGGTCTGTGTATCGAGGCCTGTCCGACCCGGGCGCTGACGATGACGAACTTCTACGAGCTCGTCGACGACAACCGCACGGACCTGATCTACACCAAGGACCAGCTCCTCGCCCCGCTCCAGGAGGGCATGCTGCCGCCGCCCTTCCCCATGCCGGACGGACTCGAGGAGCGCGACTACTACCAGGGCAAGGTGTCCAGCGCGACGGCCGAACAACGGGCCTACGTCGAGGAGTATGCGGCCAGCGCCGAGTCCTCGGATGTGTCGGGTTCGGCGCAGGCGGCCGTGGACGAGGACGAGGAGGTCGCCCGGTGACCACGCCACTGGAGATCGGTGCCGGTGAGACGGCCCTCTTCTGGATCCTCGCGCCGATCAGCGTGATCGCCGCGCTCGGCCTGCTCTTCGCCCGCAAGTCGGTCCACGCGGCCCTGAGCATGATCGTCGTGATGCTCATCGCGGGCGTCTTCTACATCGCCAACGAGGCGCCCTTCGTCGGGATCATCCAGATCGTCGTGTACTCCGGCGCCGTGATGATGCTCTTCCTGTTCGTCGTCATGCTCGTCGGGCGCGACGCCTCGGACAGCCTGATCGAGACCATCCGGGGCCAGCGCCTCGCGACCGTTCTCGTGACCCTCGGACTGGTCGCCCTCCTGACGGTGGTCGTGGGGCAGGTGACGTGGGGTAGCGCGGTCGGACTGGCGGCCACGAACACCGAGACCGGCAACGTCACCGGCCTGGCGTACCTGATCTTCGGCCGCTTCGTCTGGATCTTCGAGGTCAGCGCGCTGCTGCTCATCACGGCGGCTGTCGCCTCCATGGTGCTCGCCCACCGCACCCGTCTGGCGCCGGCCCCGAACCAGCGGGCGTGGGCGGCGCGCCGGTTCCGCGAGGGCAAGCACCTGGCGGGCCTGCCGGTGCCCGGTGTCTACGCGCGACACAACGCCGTCGACACCCCGGCGCTGCTCCCGGACGGCAGTATCTCCGAGCTCTCCGTGTCGCGTGTTCTCGCGGCCCGGTCCCAGGTAGCCTCACCCGAGCGGTTCGCGGAGGCGCAGGACGAGATCGAGCGTGAGATCGAGGAGGGGAGTGAGCGATGAGCCTGGTCAACTACATCTACCTGTCGGCGATCCTGTTCTCGATCGGTGCCGCGGTCGTCCTGCTCCGTCGCAACGCGATCATCGTGTTCATGGGCGTCGAGCTCATGCTCAACGCCGCGAACCTCGCCTTCATCACGTTTGCGAGGATGCACGGCCAGCTCGACGGCCAGGTGATCGCGCTCTTCGTCATGGTCGTCGCGTCCGCAGAGGTGGTCGTGGGTCTGGCGATCATCATGGCGATCTTCAGATCGCGCCGTTCGGCCTCGATCGACAACGCCAACCTGCTCAAGGCCTGAGAAGGAGTTCCAGGTGACATTCCTCGTGACTGCGAGCGCCGCGGAGGCCGGCGCCGCGCCGGCCTACGCCTGGCTGCTGATCGGGCTGCCGCTGCTGGGCGCGGCGATCCTCCTCTTCGGGGGTCGCCGAACCGACTCGTTCGGTCCGCTGTTGGCGACCGGGCTGTCGTGGGCGAGCTTCGTCCTGGCGCTGCCACTGCTGTTCGCCATGCTGGGCCGGGCGCCGGAGGACCGGGCGGTCGAGCACGTCCTCTACTCCTGGATGCCGGCCGGGTCCTTCCAGCTGGACGCGGGCATCCTCGTCGATCCGCTGTCGATGTCGTTCGTTCTGCTCATCACGTTCGTGGGCTCGCTCATCCACGTCTACTCGCTGGGCTACATGAAGGACGATCCCGGTCATGTGCGGCATGAGGGCCACACGCTCACCGCGTGGGAGGAGAGCAGGCAGCCGTCCGAGCGTCGGCGGTTCTTCGCCTACCTCAACCTGTTCATCGCGGCGATGCTGCTCCTGGTGCTCGCCAACTCCTACCCGCTGCTCTTCGTCGGCTGGGAGGGCGTCGGCCTCGCCTCCTACCTGCTGATCGGCTTCTGGAACCACAACCCCGCCTACGCCACGGCCGCCAACAAGGCATTCATCGTCAACCGCGTCGGCGACATGGGAGTCATCGCGGCGATCATGGCGATGTTCGCCGCGTTCGGCGCGACCGACTTCGTCGGTGTGGGCGCCGCCGCCGCCGAGGCGGACACCGGGGTGCTCGTCCTCATCGGTCTGCTCCTCCTCCTCGGTGCCACCGGAAAGTCCGCGCAGTTCCCCCTGCAGAGCTGGCTCGGGGATGCGATGGCGGGCCCGACGCCGGTCTCCGCACTGATCCACGCCGCGACGATGGTGACCGCCGGTGTCTACCTCATCGTCCGCAGCGCGCCCATCTTCAACAACGCGCCGGCCGCCCAGACGGCGGTCGCGGTCATCGGTGCGATCACGTTGCTCTACGGAGCCATCGTCGGTATGGCCAAGGACGACATCAAGAAGGCCCTCGCGGCCTCGACGATGTCGCAGATCGGCTACATGATGCTGGCTGCGGGCCTTGGCCCGGCGGGATACGCGTACGCGATCTTCCACCTGCTGACCCACGGGTTCTTCAAGGCCGGTATGTTCCTCGGCGCGGGCTCGGTCATGCACGGCATGAAGGACGAGGTGAACATGCGCCGCTTCGGTGGCCTGTCGACCTTCATGAAGGTCACCTGGATCACCTTCGGGCTGGGCTGGCTCGCGATCCTCGGCGTTCCGCCCTTCTCGGGCTTCTGGTCCAAGGACGCCATCATCGAGACGGCCTTCATCGGCGAAGGCATCCGGCCGTGGCTGCTCGGTGGTGCCGCGCTGGTCGGCGCCGGGATCACCGCGTTCTACATGTCGCGGCTGTTCTTCATGACCTTCCATGGCAAGGCCCGCTGGAGCGAGCGGGACTACCACCCGCATGAGTCGCCGCCGACGATGACCGTCCCGATGATCGTCCTGGCCGCCGGCTCGGCCCTGCTGGGTCTGATCCTGGCCTGGCCGCTCGCCGAGACCAAGCCGATCGTCGCCTGGCTGCGTCCGGTCGTCGGCTACGGCGGTTCGGAGGCCGAGCCCGTTCTGGCCATTCTGGTCATCATCGCCCTGACCCTGACCTTCGTGGCCATCGGTGTGTTCGTCGCCTACCGGATGTACCTCCAGGAGAAGGTGCCGACCACGGCGCCGGTCGGCTCCTGGGCCACCCAGGCGGCCCGTGCCGACCTGTACCAGGACGAGGTCAACCGGACCCTCTTCGAGCAGCCCGGGGTGGCGCTCGTCCACGGTCTGGACCACACCGACCGCTCCGGGGTCGACGGCACGGTCGGCGGACTCGCGACCTGGATCGGGAACCTGTCGACCCGATTGCGCCGGATCCAGAACGGGTTCGCCCGGACCTATGCCCTGACGATGCTCACGGGCGTCGTCCTCTTCCTCGGTGCCGTGTGGGTGATGCAGTGATGTCGAACGTCCCCTGGCTGACCATCCTCGGGCTGATCCCTCTCGTCGGTGCCCTGGTCGTCGCCTTCCTTCCGAGCGCCGAGACGGCCAAGCGTGCGGCCCTCGGGGTCTCGCTCGTCACCCTGCTCGTCGGGATCGTTGTCGCGAGCCAGTTCGAGATCGGATCCTCCGAACAGTTCCAGCTCACCGAGCAGTACGCATGGATCCCTCAGTTCGGGGTGTCCTACGCGCTCGGCGTCGACGGCATCGCCCTCGCACTGATCCTGCTGGCCCTCGTCCTGACGCCGGTCTGCCTCCTCGCCGCCTGGAACGACCTGGATGGGGAGGCCGCACGCCACGAGAACGGCTCCGGTCGGCGCGTGCAGACCTACTACGCCCTCATGCTCGTCCTGCTGACGTTCATGATCGGCGTCTTCGCAGCCACCGACGTCTTCCTCTTCTACGTCTTCTTCGAGGCCATGCTCATCCCGGTGTACTTCCTCATCGGGTCTTTCGGCGGAGCGCGTCGGCGCTACGCAGCCGTCAAGTTCCTGCTGTTCTCGCTGCTCGGCGGCCTGATCATGCTCGTCGCGGTGATCGCGCTGTACTTCGTCGGACCGGGCGGGTCGGACGGGTTCCTCGTCACCAACCTGACCGGCGTCGACATCGACACGAACACGGCGCGGTGGCTGTTCGTCGGCTTCTTCATCGCCTTCGCCATCAAGGCCCCGATGTGGCCGGTGCACACCTGGCTGCCCGACGCCGCCTCGGCCGCGCGGCCCGCCACCGCGGTCCTGCTCGTCGGCGTGCTCGACAAGGTCGGCACCTACGGCATGATCCGGTTCTGCCTCCAGCTCTTCCCCGAGGCCAGCCAGTGGGCCACGCCCGTCGTGCTCACGCTCGCCGTGGTCTCGATCCTGTACGGCGCGCTCCTGGCGATCGCCCAGAGCGACATGATGCGACTGATCGCGTTCACCTCGATCAGTCACTTCGGTTTCATCATCCTCGGCATCTTCGCGATGACGACGGTCGGCGGTGCCGGCGCCTCGCTCTACATGGTCAACCACGGCTTCTCGACGGCCGCCCTGTTCCTCGTCGCCGCGATGTTCATCTACCGCAACCACGGTCGCCAGCACATCGAGGACTTCGGCGGCTGGCAGCGTGTCACGCCGGCCCTGGCCGGCGTCTTCCTCCTCGCCGGCCTGTCGGCGCTATCCCTCCCGGGTCTGGCCACGTTCGTCTCGGAGTTCCTCGTCTTCGTCGGCACCTACCAGCGATACCCCGTGGCGGCTCTGATCGCCCTGCCGGGTGTCGTGCTCGCCGCCGTCTACGTGCTGTGGATGTACAAGCGCTCGATGACCGGACCGCGTCCCGAACTCGGTCGGCTCGTCCCGGACATCTCGCTGCGCGAGAAGCTCGTGGTCGCGCCGCTCATCGCGGCCTTCCTCGTTCTCGGGTTCTACCCGAAGCTCGCGCTCGACGTCATCAACCCGGCGGTAGAACGGACCCTCGTGTACGTCGGCGTGGAGGATCCCGCGCCCACCCAGGCGACTCCCGGGAGTGAAAGGTGATGCCCACTGTGTTCGAGGCTCCGGAGATCAACTGGGCGGCCATCGCGCCGATGCTCGTCGTCATGGCGGCTGGACTGATCGGCATCGTCGTCGAGGCGTTCGTCCCGCGGCGTCGCCGGCACACCGTGCAGGTCGCGCTCTCGGTCGTCGCGCTCGTCGCGGCGTTCCTCGCCCTGGTCACGCTGACCGTCGACAACCAGGTCAAGACGCTCGGCGGCTCGGTGGTCATGGACGGGATGTCGGTCTTCCTGCAGGGTTCGCTGATCGTGTTCGGCCTGCTCGGCGTGCTGACGATGGCCGAGAAGTTCGGTGGGGACCGGCCTGACGCGTTCACCCCCATGGGCGCGGCGGTCCCCGGCTCCGCCTACGAGGCGGCTGCGGACCGTGCGGGTCTGGCGACCTCCGAGGTCTTCCCGCTGGCGCTCTTCTCGCTCGCCGGCATGATGATGTTCGTCGCCTCCGGCGACCTCATCACGATGTTCGTCGCGCTCGAGGTGCTCTCGCTGCCGCTCTACGTCCTCGTCGGTCTCGCCCGGCGTCGGCGCCTTCTGTCGCAGGAGGCCTCGCTGAAGTACTTCCTGCTCGGAGCGTTCGCGAGCGCCTTCTTCCTGTTCGGTTCGGCGCTGCTGTACGGCTACGCCGCCACGACGGACCTCGACGGCATCGCCGCGGCCATCGCCGAGACCCGTCCCGGTCTCGAGCCGTTGCTCGTGCCGGCGATCCTGCTCGTTCTCGTCGGGCTGCTCTTCAAGGTCGGTGCGGTGCCGTTCCACTCGTGGACGCCCGACGCATACCAGGGTGCCCCGACTCCGGTCACCGGCCTCATGGCCGCCGCGACCAAGCTCGCCGCATTCGGTGCGATCCTGCGGTTCCTCTACGTCGGCGTCGAGAGCTCGAGGTGGAGCTGGGAGATCGGCCTGGCGGTCATCGCCGCCCTGACCATGGTCGTCGGTGCGGTCCTGTCGGTCACCCAGACCGACGTCAAGCGGCTGCTCGCGTACTCCTCGATCGCGCATGCAGGCTTCATTCTCGTCGGTGTCCTCGCGTTCTCGGCGCTGGGCCTGCGGGGTGTGATGTTCTACCTGCTCGCCTACGGTCTGATGACGATCGCGGCCTTCGCGATCGTCTCGATGGTGCGCCAGGGCGGCTCCGAGGCCACTCAGCTGTCCCAGTGGGCCGGCCTCGGGCAGCGCCACCCGATCGTGGCGGCGACGTTCGGCTTCCTGCTCCTGGCGTTCGCGGGCATCCCGCTCACATCGGGCTTCACGGCCAAGTTCGCGGCGTTCGCGCCGGCGGTCGAGAGCGGAACGCTCGGTGTCGTGCTGGTCGTCATCGGCGTGCTCGCCTCGGCTGTCACCGCGTTCGTCTATGTCCGGATCATCGTGCTGATGTACTTCTCGGACGCGACGAGCGACGACGTCGTCGCCGCCGAGGCGTCGCCGCTGACGACGGCCGCGATCGCCGTCGGCGCTGTTGCCACGGTCGTTCTCGGCATCGTGCCGGGTCCCGTTCTCGAGCTCGCAGCCCAGGCCTCCGAGCTGATCCGCTAGCCGATGAACTTCGACAGTCCGGACACGCGCGGCTCCCTGCCCGACGGGGGGACGGGCGTGTCGGCCCCGCCCGTCACGGCGACCCCGGCGGTCATGGACATCCCGGGGATCTCGCCCGAGCTCCAGCGTCGCCTATCGGACGGGATGGCCCGGGTCGACACCACCTTGCGCGAGGCGGTGCGGCACGAGGACGACTTCATCAGTGAGGCGAGCTCACATCTGCTCAACGCCGGGGGCAAGCGGGTCCGCCCGTTGCTCACGCTCCTCGCGGCCGAGATGGGCCAGGGGATCAACGACGATGTCGTCACGGCGGCGGCCGCGGTCGAGCTCACGCACCTCGCCTCGCTGTACCACGACGACGTCATGGACGACGCGGACGTGCGGCGCGGCACCCCGAGCGCGAACGCGAAGTACGACAACAGCACCGCGATCCTCGTCGGCGACCTGCTGTTCGGCAAGGCCTCCGAGCTGGTCGCCGACCTCGGCGCCGAGGCGGTGCGCATCCAGGCCCGCACCTTCGTGCGGCTGTGTGCCGGGCAGATCCGGGACGACCGTCCGCATCCGGGCGACGCTGACCCGGTGGAGTACTACCTGCAGATCCTCGCCGACAAGACCGGCTCGCTCATCGCAACGGCGGCACGCTACGGAGCGATGTTCAGCGGCTGCGACGAGCGCACCGTCGGTCTGCTGCGCGAGTACGGCGAACGCGTGGGCGTGACCTTCCAGCTCGCCGACGACCTCATCGACGTCACGAGCGACGCCGACGCGATGGGCAAGCTTCCGGGCACCGACCTCCGCGAAGGCAAGCGCACGCTGCCCGTCCTCTATGCTCTGGCTTCGACCGACCCCGACGACGCCCGGCTCCAGCAGCTGCTCCGCTCCGATCTGGCTCTCGACGACGCGGCGCATGCCGAGGCGTTGGGGCTGCTGCGGCGCCATCGCGCGATGCGCGCGGCCGAGGAGCGGACCGAGGCGGTGGCCCGCTCCGCGAGGGAGGCCCTCGAACCGCTTCCCGACGGCGAGGTCAAGGAGGCCCTCTCCGCGTTCGCCGCCCTGATCGTCTCCCGCGTCGGCTGAGCGACCGATGGTGCGGGGCAGCCGGGTCGGCGCCGTGCGCACGGACCGCTGGGACCGCGCGACGGCGGATCTCGTCCCGCCCTTCGCGGTCGTCGACCTCGACGCGTTCGACGCCAACGCCGCCGACCTGGTCCGCCGCGCCGGCGGCCGCCCGGTCCGGCTCGCGAGCAAGAGTGTCCGGTGCCGGCCCCTTCAGGCCCGCGCGCTCTCGGCTCCGGGGTTCGCCGGGGTGATGGCGTATGCGGTGCGCGAGGCGATCTGGTTGGTCCGGGAGGGCTTCGCGGACGTCTTCGTCGCATACCCCTGCGTCGACCTGCCGGCGCTCGCGGAGGTGACGGCCGACGCGGACCTGTCTCGTGAGATCACCGTCGCCATCGACTCACTCGAGCACGTCGAGCTGTACGCGGAGCTCGCCGCGTCCGCCGCGCATCCACTGCGGGTGGCCATCGACGTCGACGCCTCGCTCCGGCTGGGGAGGGTGCACCTCGGGGTTCGCCGGTCACCGGTGCGGACCGCGGCTGCCGCCGTCACCGTGGCCAGGGCGGCCGTCCGCGCGGGGCTGGAGGTCGAGGGGCTGATGTTCTACGACGCGCAGATCGCGGGAGTGCCGGACGAGAACCCCGCCGT
Organism: Dermatophilaceae bacterium; assembly: GCA_049582485.1. Classification (GTDB taxonomy): domain Bacteria; phylum Actinomycetota; class Actinomycetes; order Actinomycetales; family Dermatophilaceae; genus F2B08. The sequence goes on along the minus strand of JBAUUB010000373.1, from coordinate 24,108 downwards.
CCGCGTGATGAAGCGCCGCTCCCATGCGCAGCTCCTCGAGCGGCGCAGCGAGATCTGCGCCGCCGTGCGCGAGGTGACCCCGCTGCGGTTCGTCAACGGCGGTGGGACGGGGAGTCTGCACGTGACCCACGAGGATCCTGCGGTGACCGAGCTGGCGGCCGGGTCGGGGCTCTACGGCCCGGCCCTCTTCGACGGCTACGACGACTTCACGCCGCGGCCGGCGATGGCGTTCGCACTGCCGGTCGTCCGGCGGCCGGCCCCCGGCATGGTCACGCTCTTCTCCGGCGGCTACGTCGCCTCCGGGCCGGTGGGCCGCTCGCGGATGCCGAGCGTCCTGGCGCCGCAGGGGCTGTCCTACATCGGCACCGAGGGTGCCGGGGAGGTGCAGACGCCGCTGACCGGCTCTGCGGCGGACACTCTGCGCATCGGCGACCGGGTGTGGCTGCGACACGCCAAGGCGGGGGAGGCCTGTGAGCGCTTCACCGAGCTGCACCTCGTCCGCGGTGACGAGGTCGTCGAGACGGTGCCGACCTACCGGGGCGAGGGCAAGAACTTCGGCTGACGTCCGCCTGCTCAGGCCGGCACCGGCGGCAGGTCGCGCAGCCGGCGCCGGCGGCCGAGCATGTCGACGGTGAGGACCGCGAGCGCGACCCAGACGATTGCGAAGCCGACCCACCGGGCGCGCGACATCTCCTCGCCGAGCAGGGTGACCGCGACCATGAGCTGGAGCACCGGGGTGATGAACTGGACCAGCCCGATCGTCGTCAACGGAACCCGTCGGGCGGCCGCGGCGAACAGGAGCAGCGGGATCGCGGTGACGACCCCGGCGGAGGCGAGCAGGACCGTGTGACCGGTGCCTTCGGTGAGGAACGTCGATGTCCCGGTCACGGCGGTCCAGATGATCAGTGCGGCCGCCAGCGGCGCCAGGATCGCCGTCTCGAGCGCCAGGCCCCGCATGGCGGTGAGCGAGACGCCGACCCGCTTCTTGACGAGGCTGTACAGCCCGAAGGAGAACGCGAGGATCAGGGCGATGACGGGTGCGGTGCCGGCCTGGATGCTGAGGTAGACGGCTGCGACGGCACCGATGCCGACCGCGACCCACTGGGTCGGGCGCAGCGTCTCACGCAGCACGACGACGCCGAGCGCCACGGTGACGAGCGGGTTGAGGAAGTAGCCCAGCGCCGCCTCCGTGGTCTGGCCGCTGATCACCGCGTAGACGTAGAAGCCCCAGTTCGAGGCGATGAGCAGCGCCGCGGCGAGCATGCCGAGCATGAGGCGGCGGTTGCGCAGGACCCCGCCGAGCCAGGACACGTCGCGTCTGATGAGGAGGATCCCGGCGCAGAACACGAGCGACCAGATGATCCGATGGGCGAGGATCTCCCAGGCACCCGCCGGCCGCATCGCCGCGAAGTACAGCGGGAACAGGCCCCAGATGCCGTATGCGGCGAAGACGTACGCGGTCCCACGGCGGGTCTCGTCGGGGCCGGTGATCACCAGCCGACACTACTCGACCCACGCCCGGTCGATCGGAGCAGGTCAGCGAGCGGTTCGGTCCCTCGGTGAGGACCGGGGTCAGCGGGCCGCGCAGCGACCGGTCACCGGACCGTCCACGTGTCCTGCCCGCGCAGCAGCGCATCGAGCGCGGCGTCGTCGGCGGGGCGCCCGGCGCTCTGCACCGCCGTCTCCACCTGGTCGCGGACCAGGTCGTCGTACGTGGGCCGGGAGACATTGCGGAAGACACCCATCGGGACGTGGGTCATCGTCCCGTCGTCGAGCCGGGAGAGCGCGAACGCCGCGGTCGGATCGGGGTTGCCCGCGTCGTGGACGACCACCGGCCGGCCGGCAGCCTCGGCCTCCGGAACGAAGCACACCGAGCCGCTCGGCTCGCGCACGAGGACCCGTCGATCGACATCCGTGCCGGCGCTGATCGGCTCACCGTCGACGAGTCTGACCAGGCGCGCAGCCTGGCTGTCGCGGTCCTTGATGAGCTGGAAGGCGCCGTCGTTGAAGATCGGACAGTTCTGGTAGATCTCGACCAGTGCCGCACCGCGGTGCTCCGCGGCCTGCCGCAGCACGCCGGTCAGGTGCGCCCTATCGCTGTCCATGGTGCGCGCGACGAAGGACGCCTCTGCACCGAGGGCCAGCGAGACCGGGTTGAAGGGGGTATCCAGGGATCCCATCGGGGTGGACTTGGTGACGGTGCCCGGCTCGGACGTCGGCGAGTACTGGCCCTTGGTCAGCCCGTAGATCTTGTTGTTGAACAGCAGGATCGTGATGTTGACGTTGCGGCGCAGCGCGTGGATGAGGTGGTTGCCGCCGATGGAGAGGGCGTCGCCGTCACCGGTGACGACCCAGACGGACAGGTCCGGCCGCGAGGTCGCCAGGCCCGTCGCGATCGAGGGTGCGCGGCCGTGGATGGAGTGCATGCCGTAGGTGTCGAGGTAGTACGGGAACCGCGAGGAGCAGCCGATTCCGGAGACGAAGACGATGTTCTCGCGGCGCAGCCCCAGGTCGGGCAGGAAGCCCTGCACGGCGGCGAGCACGGCGTAGTCGCCACATCCGGGGCACCAGCGCACCTCCTGGTCGGAGGTGAACTCCTTCTTCGTCTGCGGGGCCCCCTCCTCGGAGAGGGTGGGGATGTCCGCGAGACCCGAGCGCGGCATACCGAGGTCGATGGGTGCGCTCATCGCAGACCTCCTGCGGTTGCGGGCGTGGCGGGTCGGCCGGCATCGACTGCGGCGGTGATGGCGGCCACCAGCTCTCCAGTGGTGAAGGGCATGCCGCGCACCTGGGAGACCGACTGGACGTCGACGAGGTATGCGGCGCGCAGCAGCAGGGCGAGCTGGCCGGTGTTCATCTCGGGCACGAGGACCTTCGGGTAGGCGCGGAGCACCTCTCCCAGATTCGCCGGGAACGGGTTGAGGTGACGCAGGTGGCCCCGGGCCACGCGCATACCGAGACTGCGCGCCTCGCGGGCGGCCGCCGCGATCGGGCCGTAGGTCGAACCCCAGCCGAGGATCAGGACGTCGGCGTCCCCGGTCGGGTCGTCGACCTCGAGGTCGGGCACGACCGCACCGGCGATCTTCTCAGCGCGGAGCCGGACCATGAGGTCGTGGTTGTCCGGGTCGTAGGAGATGTTGCCGGTGATGTTGGCCTTCTCGATGCCGCCGATCCGGTGTTCGAGACCGGGCGTTCCGGGCACGGCCCAGGGCCGGGCGAGCGTCTCACTGTCGCGCAGGTAGGGGTGGAACGCGGGTGTCCCGTCGTCGGCCTCGCCGTTGGGCTCGGTCGCGAACGTCACTGGGACATCGGGCAGCTCAGCGACGGACGGGACGCGCCAGGGCTCGGATCCGTTGGCGAGGTAGCCGTCCGAGAGCACGAGCACCGGGGTGCGGTAGGCGGTCGCGATCCGGACCGCATCGAGCGCGATGTCGAAGCAGTCGGCGGGGGACTGCGGCGCGAGGATCGGCACCGGCGACTCGCCGTTGCGGCCGAACATCGCCTGGAGCAGGTCGGACTGCTCGGTCTTGGTCGGCAGACCCGTCGACGGCCCGCCGCGCTGCACGTCGACGATCACGAGCGGCAGCTCGAGCGAGACGGCCAGACCGATGGTCTCGGACTTCAGCGCGATGCCGGGACCGCTCGTCGTCGTCAGCCCGAGTGCACCGCCGAAGGCGGCACCGAGCGCCATGCCGATGCCGGCGATCTCGTCCTCGGCCTGCAGGGTCGTCACGCCGTGGCGCTTCAGCCCGGACAGGACGTGCAGGATGTCGCTCGCAGGGGTGATCGGGTACGACCCGAGCACCAGCGGCAGACCGCTGCGGTGCGATGCGGCGACGAAACCGTATGCGAGGGCGGTGTTTCCGGTGATGTTGCGGTAGGTGCCGGACGGCATCGCCGCCGGCGCGATCTCGTAGCGGACCGCGAAGTCCTCGGTCGTCTCTCCGTAGTGCAGTCCGGCGTAGAGGGCGGCGAGGTTGGCGGCGAGGATCTCGGGCTTGTCTGCGAACTTGGTCTTGAGGAAGGCCTCGGTGCCGGCGGTCGGGCGGCTGAACATCCACGAGAGGAGCCCGAGCGCGAACATGTTCTTCGCGCGCTCCTTCTCCTTGCGGGTCAGGCCGTCGAACTCGGCGAGCGCCTGCACGGTGATCGACGTCAGGGCGACCGGCCGGACCTGCCAGGACTCGAGCGAGCCGTCCTCGATCGGGTTGGTGGCGTAGCCGACCTTGGCGAGGTTGCGCCGGTTGAACTCGTCGGTGTTGACGATGATCGTCGCCCCGCGGGGAACGTCGGCGAGGTTGGCGCGCAGGGCGGCGGGGTTCATCGCGACGAGGACGTCGGGAGCGTCACCGGGGGTGAGGACGTCGTGGTCGGCGAAGTGGAGCTGGAAGCTCGAGACACCCGGAAGAGTCCCCTGGGGTGCGCGGATCTCGGCCGGGAAGTTCGGCAGTGTCGACAGGTCGTTTCCGAGGGCCGCAGTGTCGGAGGTGAACCGGTCACCCGTGAGCTGCATGCCGTCCCCGGAGTCTCCGGCGAAGCGGATCACAACCTTGTCGAGCCGTGCTGAGGTAGTGGTCATGATGCATCCATGCTACGACCGGTGCGGGTATGCGGTCGGCACGTCCACCGTTCGGAGGAGTCCGGGCGCGTCGGGGCAGGCGAGGAGGATCGTCGCAGGTGGGGCCCGAGGACGTCAGCCCCCGGGCCGGGCGCCGAGGCGATACCGCACCTGAAGGGGGTCGTCGACGCGCAGGATGCTGCCGTGCCACGCCCCGCTCAGGGACCCGTCGGGTGCGTAGGCGAAGATCCGGTACGACGCCAGGTCCGGCGGCAGAACGGCCAGGACACCGACTCCGTCGGTGAGCCGCACATCGGGCAGCGCGGGCGCGTCTCCGATCGGGCTGAAGGAGATCCGGCGCGCCGTGGGGGCGACGATGACGAGATCGCCGGACGGCTGGGCCGTGAAGACGAGGGGTCGGTCCGCGTCGAACACCGGAAGAGGACGCAGCGGCTCGACCATCCACAAGTTCGAGTCGCCGCTCGCCAGGTCGGCGACGACGTAGGTGGCCCGCAGGAGCCCGCCAGTCGGGACGTCCGCCACGTAGCTGACGATGCGGCCACCGGCCGCCGGGACGGTCGCGTCGAGGAGCAGCCGGCTGGTGACGTCCTCGGCTGCCGCACCGACGGCAGCGGCGGCCTCGTCGCGGAACTGGGACGGGCCGTCCTGGGCCACCCACGAACTGTCGCAGGGGCCGCAGGCAAGGGCGCCGGGCTCGTCGAATCCACCCGCGACCACGTGAACCGCCCCGTCCCCGACCGGAGTCCGCACCCGCACGGTGCCGATCGAGTCGCCGGTGACGAACCGCGCGACACCCTGCTGAACGGGCATCTGAAGCCAGTTGCGGTTGATCGAGCCGGACCGCCCCACGGATGGGAGGGAGATCTGCGCGTACCGCACGCGGTCCGGCATCAGGGCGATCACGAGGTGACCGTCGCTCACGGGCACCGCCACGGTGATGTCCTGGCTCACAGCCGAGAGCCCCACGAAGCGCGCCAGCTCCTCGACCGCCGCGTCGGGCGGTCCGGTGAACACCACCGTGTCGCCCCGTGAGGAGATCGCGATCGCCACCTGTCCCGCCTCTGCGCTCTCGGCGTACAGGAGACGGTGGTCGGCACCGAAGGCGCGGTCGAACTCGGCGGCGAAGGCAGGGTCGGTTCCGAGTCCCCCTCGCACCGGCCAGTCGAATTCCGGGCCGATGACCCCGTCGGTCTCCCGGAGCCGCTCCGTGACTCTGTCGGGTGTGGGCGTGATGACTCGCGAGTCGTCCTGGGCGACGCCGGCAGCGAGTCCGACGACCCCGGCGAGGACGACCGAGGCGATGCCGGCCGCTGCGACACCGGAGTATCTCCGGTGTCGCTTGACGGTGGCCGATCCCACGACGCGCACATAGGCGTCGGACGGGACCGACAGGTGCTCGGTCCCGATCAGGAGCGCCAGCCGGACGTCGTCACCGAGCGGCGTGCTCGTGGCGGTGACATCGCCTCGGGCCGGGACGATGTGGACCCCCATGTGCTCGCCGGCGGTGACCCGCTGGGTGCGTGCAGACCACGTGCCCGCGGGTCCCGTCACCATCGCGGCCTGCAGTCGCTGCAGCCCGCGAGAGGCCTCACGCCGCACCGAGCGGACCGACATACCGAGCACGTCGGCCGTCGCCGCCTCGGTGAGGTCGTCGACGTAGAGCAGCACGATGACCGCCCGCACCCGAGGCGGCAGCTCGCGCAGCGTTCCCACGACCACGTCCCCGTCGCCGACGGTCCGGTAGGCGTCGGCCGGTTGCGGGCCGCGCGGGGCGTCGTCCCGTGGCCTCGAGACGGCGGATCCTTCGCCGGACCCTGCGCCGAAAAGGGTCTCCAGCACCTTCCTGCGGCGCAGGTCGGAGATGGCCCGGTGCACCATGGCGTCGTGCACGTAGGCGACCGGCGCGCCCTCGCGGACCCGTCGATGCCACTGCGGGTAGACGCTCGCCAGCGTCTGCTCGACGAGGTCCTCGGCGGCGCCGTGGTCGCACACGAGCAGGTATGCGGAGCGGACCAGGCCCAGCCAGTGGGCTTCGACGAAGTCGCGGAAGTCCTCGTCCCGTTCCAATGCCCGTGCCATGGCCGATCCTGACGTGCGCCGCGGTGGCCCTTGGGTCCACCGACTCTCACCCTCCTGAACGCACGCGGCGTCCGGAAGGTTGAGGTTCACGTCCATGATGCGCCTCGCAGTGCGGGGAGGTCGAGCGTCGATGCCCTGGTGCGTCGATGCGTGGTCTGGGGCATGATGCCCGACGTGCGCACGCTGCTTCCCGACCTTACCCCGCTGCGCACCAACCCGGCCTACCGACGGCTCTGGGTCGGGTTCGCGCTGGCCGGGATCGGCTCCCAGATGGCCACGGTCGCGATCGGACTGCAGGTCTTCGACCTGACGGGCTCGTCCGCCGCGGTGGGTCTGGTCGGTCTGTTCGCGCTGGTTCCCCTAATCACCCTGGGCCTCTACGGAGGTGCGCTGGCCGACCAGGTGGACCGCCGCATACTCGCTCTGGCCGCTCAGCTGGTCGCCTGGTTGACCGCGGTGCTCCTAGCGGTGCAGGCGTTCCTCGGCAACACCCAGGTGTGGGTCCTGTATGCGCTGGTCGCCCTCTTCAACGGCGCGTTCGCCGTCATGTCGCCGGCCCGGTCGAGCATCTATCCGCGCATCCTCCCGCGCGAGCAGCTCCCGGCGGCCAACGCCCTCGGCGTGCTCGCGATGAACGCCTCATTGACCGTCGGACCCCTGCTCGCCGGCGTCCTGATCGGTCAGTTCGGCTTCCAGGCGGCCTACGCGTTCGACGCCGTCATCACCACCGCGGCGCTCTGGGGACTGCTCACGCTCGGCCCGATCCGTCCGGAGCCGGGGGAGGGGCCGCGCCTCACCGGGCTACGGTCCGTGGTCGAGGGTTTCGGCTTCCTGCGCCGCAGCCCGAACGTGCGGATGACGTTCGTCAGTGACATCTACGCGATGGTCCTCGCCCAGCCGCGGGTGCTGCTGCCGGCCGCTGGGACGGTGATCCTCGGCGGAGGTGCGACGACGGTCGGCAACCTGTATGCGGCGGCCGCCGTCGGCGGAATCGTCGCCATGTCGCTCTCGGGCCGGCTTGGGTCGGTGCGGCGGCAGGGGGTCGCGATCCTCGTCTCGATCGTCGGGTGGGGTGTCGGGATCGCAGGTCTCGGGGTGGCGCTGCTGCTGGCCGACGGGCCACTGACCCAGCAGCAGGCCTTCTGGGGAGCCATGGCCGGCATGTTCGTCGCGGGAGCGGCGGACTCGGTCTCCGCGGTCTACCGCACGACCATCCTGCAGACGGCCGCGCCCGACCACATGCGGGGGCGGCTCCAGGGTGTGTTCATCGTGGTCGTCGCGGGTGGGCCACGGGTGGGCGACATCCTCGGCGGAGCCGTCGCCGATGTGATCGGTGAGGGTTGGACGGCGCTCGTGGGAGGGCTGGCGTGCATCGCCGTCATGGGAGTGCTCGCCGTGCGCGCGAAGGGGTTCGTCGCCTACGACGCGCGGCATCCGACGCCGTAGCGCTCGGGGTCGGTCGCTGGGGCGAGGGGGCTTGGTCGGTCGGGCTGGAGGCTTGGGCTGGAGGCTTGGGCTGGGGGGCTGGGCTAGGGGCTGGGCTCGGCCGGTAAGCGCTGTCGGAGCCGTCTGGTTGAGTCCTTTCATGGAGCAGATGAGCCTCGAGATCGCCGCCGAGGGGGCCGCCGCGAGCGACTGCGCCGGTCCCGGAGGGGGTGGGGAGTCGCCGTCGGCCGGCATCCTGGACCTTGTCCGCGGTGCCGTTGACATCTGCTCGGTGCCGGCGCAGGAGCGCGGTGTCGGGGCGTGGATGGAGGTCCTCACCGAGGTGACCCAGGCGATGACGGTGCTCGCCGCCGCCCGGGACGCCGCCGTGGTCCGGCTGGCTGCGATCGACGAGGTGGTCGACGAGGACGGCGTGGTCCGGGACAAGGTCAACGGCCTCGGCACCGTGTCGCTCGACGCCGCCGCGATGGTCTCGATCGCGACCGGCACCTCGACGCGGTTCGGAGCCGAGCTGGTCGAGCAGGCCGTGACCCGAGTGGTGCGGGTTCCGGCGCTGCACGAGGCCATGCTCGAGGGAGTGCTCGACGAGTACAAGGCACGGTGCATCGCCGGTGAGCTGACCGACGTCCCCCATGAGCTTGCCCGCACCGTCGTCGACGCCATCTCCGGTGAGATGTCCGCGAAGTCCGGGCCGGCGCTGCGGCGCCGCACGCGAGAGGTCCTTTTCGCACTCTGCCCCGAGCTGCTCAAGGAACGGATCCGGAAGTCCCGCACAGCGGTTGCACTGCGCCGGTGGGTGGGTGAGCCGGGCACGGATTCCTGGGGCGGGTCCTTCCCGTCCGAGCGTGCGGCGGTCGCCTGGGCAGCGATCGACGCGCTCGCCCGGCGGTACCGGCAGGAGGGGCGGTACGACACCCTCGAGCAGGCGCGCGCCTACGCGCTGCTGGACCTCGTCGACGGCAACACGACCGTCGAGACCGTCCTGCACCTCACCGTGCCCGCCTCCGCCGTCGACGGGGGGTCGGGCGGCGCGGAGGGCGGTGGCTCAGGCAAGGACACCGCGTCGGCCGAGCCGACCGGGGCTGTGGATGTCCCGTCGAACGATGCGACGAAGGAGACCTTCGTCGGCGCCGCGGGCCCAATGGGTAGTGCCGTGACGTGGTTCCCGCTGCGGTCGCTCTCCTCGGCGCGGTTCGACCGGGCGAATACTGCACGCCGTTGCGATCTCGAGACCGGTGCCCTGGTCGACGTCGGCGGCGGGCTGGCGACGACGTCCTACCGCCCAGGGGTGGCACTGACGGGGCTCGTGCGTCAACGCGACGGGCGATGTCGGTTCCCGGGCTGCTCGGTGGCGGCGCGGCAGTGCGACCTCGACCACGTGGTCCCCTGGCCGCGAGGGTCGACGACGGCCACGAACCTCATCTGTCTGTGCCGTCGCCACCATCGCGTCAAGCAACGTCGGCGATGGCGGGTGCGACTCCTTCCTGACGGCACGGTCGAGTGGACCGATCCTCGCGGCGCGGTCGTGCGCACCGAGCCGGTTGACCATCTGGGTGCGACCCAGACCCGTGTCGTCGACCTGTCGGTCGATGCGGACACCGGCACGTCGGAGGTGGTCGAACGTGAGCGGGAGAACGACGGCGCGGAGATCCCTCTCGCGATGGATGTGCCCACGGACGGCGACCTGCGGAGCATGGCCGAGCTGGCTATGTCGGTCGCGCTTGAGCACGTCCTGGCCGCGGACCCGTTCCCCGAGCAGGGTTTGGGCGCTCGCCACCGTACGGAGCCATCCGGACCACGTGGCTCTGCCGGGAGAGGGTCGAGCGTCGGTGTCATCACGATCGAGGAGCTCGACGAGGTCGCGAGGCAGGTGCGCCGGGGTGTGTTCGCGTCTGTCGACGAGGCGCTCGACGCGAGAGATGCCGTTGCGCGCGGTCGACGTGACGGCGACGCCACCGCGCCGGCCTCCAGCGGGTCAGACGCCACCGCGCCGGCCTCCAGCGGGTCACGGGGATGCCTGGTCGATCACCGCTTTGCCCTGCACGTCCATGACCCGCACCACGATCCCCTCGACGAGCGTCCCCACGTTTGCGCCGTCGGCCGTGCGCACCACTGCGTCATCGTCGAGCCGGACGTCGTGCGGGGCTGTCGGAGTGCTCAGCGCGGCACGACCGGCATCGTGGAGCCGCCGCCGTTCTGAGAGGCGGTCGCGTGCTGAGGTGCGGAAGCCGGTCTGAGGTGCGAAGCCGTTCTGAGTGGCGGTCGCGTGCTGAGGTGCAGCCGCCGGTCCGACGCGGCGTCGCGGGTCCTGAAACGGGCCGCGCTGCGCTTCACATGAGCGGCAGGCCGGTCGGGAAGCCGTCGATGCTCATCCGGTTGTTCGCCTGCTGGTACTCGCGGACACCGTCCGGCCCGCGGCGCTCGAGGCCGACGGTCATGGTGTCCCGTTCCTCGACGAGCTCCATCTGTGGGACGCCGAAGCCGCACGAGGTCTGCACCAGGTCGACGGATACGTCGAAGATGTTTCGCGACCCGGGCAGCTGCGGGAACAGCGGTGCGAGCTCGTCCCACTGATCGTCGCCCTCGTGCCGGGTTGTGGCCGTCCCGTACACACGCAGGATCAGCGGCTTGGGCCCGAAGGAGCAGAACATCAGGGTCATCCGTCCCGAGTCGAGGACGTGAGCGGCGGTCTCGTTGCCGCTGCCGGTGAGGTTGAGCCAGACGACGCGGTCCGGTGCCAGGACACGGAGCGTGTCGAGACCCTTGGGGGAGACGTTCACGCGGCCGTCACGAGCCGCCGTCGCGACGAAGAAGACGTGCTGGGACTCGATGAACCGGTGGAGGCGATCCGTGATGTGGGAGTACTGCTGCGCCATGGCGGCAGTATCGCAGCGCGCCAAGCCGGGTCGTCTGCGCTGGCCGGTGGTCGGACCGTGCCGGATGGGCATCCCCGGCAGCTGTCGATCTTCGCCCCGGACGACGCTCGCGCCACCCGGTCAGCCCGCCGACAGACGCTGCCGCAGACCGCTCGCTCGCACCACCCGCCGCGCCACGGCGGCTCGCACGACCTCCTCGGAGCCGACGAGGCGCACCTTCGCCTCAGCGCGGGTGATGGCGGTGTAGACCAGCTCGCGGGTCAGCAGTGGTGAGTCCGCATCGGGGAGCAGCACCGTGACCTCCTCGGCCTGGCTGCCCTGCGCCTTGTGGATCGTCATCGCATGCATCGTCTCGATGTCGCCGAGGCGGCTCGGCGCGAACCGCTGCGCCCCGGCAGCGCCCTCGATGACCGCTATCCGCACGGGGGTGCCGTCCGGCGTGGTCGCCGCGACGACGACGCCGGTGTCGCCGTTGAGGACCCCCGTCGCGTAGTCGTTCGCCGTGACCAGCAGTGGTCGCCCGACGTACATCGGGTCGTAGAACGTCAGGCCGGTGTCCTCGGTCAGCCAGCCCTCCGCCAGCTGGTTCCAGGTGCGCACGCCGTACGGGCCCTCCCGATGCGCGCAGAGCAGGCGGTGCCGACCCAGGGCCCTGAGCGCAGCGGGCGCATCGCCCGCCCGCGCTGCGTCCAGGACGCTGCGGGCATGACGGGCGACGACGCCTCTCAGCGCGCTGGCCGGGTCGTCGGCGCTCACCCACTCCACCTCGGGAGTCCCCGCCGACAGAGCTGCGACGACACCGTCGGCGTCCCCGCGACGCAGGGACTCTGCGAGCGCGCCGATCGTCGCACCGAACCGGTGCACGGTCGTCAGCCGGGCCAGAGCCAGCGGTGGCCGCACCGCCGTCTCGGCCCCGGCGACGAGGTCGGCGAGGACGGCGCCGGCGTCGACCGAGACGAGCTGGTCGGCGTCGCCGACGAGGATGAGGCGCGCCGAGGGGCGCAGTGCCTCGAGGAGCCGCGCCATGTGGGTGAGCGAGACCATCGAGGCCTCGTCGACGAGGACCACGTCGTGCGGGAGGTGGTTGGTGCGGTCGTGCTTGAATCGGGTGCGGCTGTCCGGTCGCCAGCCGAGCAGCCGGTGCAGGGTCATCGGCTCGACCTCGCCGAGCGGCGAGATGACCGCGCGGGTCGTCTCGTCCGGTGTGCGGCCGAGGATCTCCGCGAGGGCGCGCGAGACGGCTGCCTTCATCCGGGCGGCCGCTTTGCCGGTGGGTGCGGCCAGCCCCACCCGCAGCGGCCGGTGCCCCGAGGCGGCGGCCTGCTCGGCGAGGAGCGCGAGGACGCCGGCGACGGTCGTCGTCTTGCCGGTGCCCGGACCTCCGGTGATGATGCTGGTCCGGCTCCGGGCGACGACCTCCGCCGCCACGCGCTGCTCGGCATACCCGGCTCCGGGGAAGATCCGCTCGAGGCCGCCCGCCAGGGCGACCTCGTCGACAGCAGGCAGGTCGAGCTCGGCGCGGGCCTGCAGGTCGGCGACGACCTGCACCTCCTGATGGTGGTAGCGCTGCAGGTAGACCATTCCCTGGTCGACGACGAGGGCGCCGCACGAGGTGAGCCGGCTTGCCGCGACGGCGTCGAGCCACGCGCCCGGGTCCGGCCATGGCAGGTCAGGGCTCGCGGCGACGACCCCGGCGAGGTCCACCGCGACCGACCCGGACCGGACGGCGCGGGTCGCCAGCGCGGCGGCGAGAACGGCGTCGTCGTCCTGCTCGCCGGCCACCCGTCCAAGGGTCCGGGCGACGTGCAGGTCGGCTGCCGTGAGCACGCCGGCGACGTTGAGGTCGCCGAGCACGCCAGGTGCCTCGACGGACAGGCGGCGGTCGTGGGGCCCGACCGGGTCGAAGGTCTCGAGGATCATGACGCCCTCCCGTCGAGCAGGTCCGAGACCATCTCGACGAGCCGGACCGGCGGCCGCCACGAGAAGACGCCGCAGGGGTGGCCGTCGACGATCGGCGTGTCCGGGCCGCACATCCCGCGTACGTAGAGGTAGAGAACGCCGCCGAGGTGGGTCCGCGGACTGTACCCGCGCAGCCGCCAGCGGAGGAAGCGGTGGGCGACCACCGCATACAGCAGGGCCTGGAGCGGGTAGGAGGAGTGGCCCATCGCCTCGGCGAGCATCTCGGGCCGGTAGTGCGCAGCGGTGAGTGGTTCGTCGGCCCGGCCGAGCCAGTTGGTCTTGTAGTCGACGACGAGGTAGCGGCCTCCGGCGCGCAGGACGACGTCCACCGACCCGGTGAGGTAGCCGCGCAGCGGCTGGTCGGCGAGATCGGGTGTCGCCCGCAGCACGCCACCCCAGCGACGGACGGGGTCACCCGAGGGCAGGTATGCGTCGAGGAGCGGCGCCAGGTCGCCGAGCCGCGGACCGTGGTCCGGCCGTTCCTTGCGGGGACGGTCGCCACCGGCGAGGGGCATCTCGAAGTCGAGCTCGCAGAGCCGGTCCGTCATCGCGATGTCGCGCAGGGTGGCATCGGCGGCGAGCGGGCCGAGCGGGGTGTCACAGACGGCGACGAGGGCGTCGGCGAGGACCTCGACGTCGAGGCCGTCGACCGGCCACCGGATCAGCTGCTCGCGGATGTGGCCGACCAGCTCCGCGCGCAGGTCGCCCGACCGCGGGTCCGCGTGCTCGAGGACGGCGTGGACCAGTGAGCCGAAGGTCGCCCCCACCGGCAGGTCGGCCATGGGAGACGCGACGGCGGCTCCCGGCGCCGCCTCGATGAGGCCCGGGAGCTCTGGTGCGTCGGGGAGCACCGGCGCGGGCAGATCGGGCTCGTCGGATCTCGGCACCGACTCCGGCTCGCTCGCGACCTCGCCGACCGCCCCGGCGCGCACGGCCTCGGCCGGGGTCGAGAGGGCGGTGTAGGACGTGCGCCGCCAGTCCGCGTCGATCGTGCGCGTCCACGTCGCGCAGGCGAGGTCCGGCGGTGTGGGCGGTGGCGGTGGAGCGGGCTCGGCCGCGAGGTCGGCCCGCTCCAGGGCGAGCCCGCCGAGGCCGGCCCACCGGCTCAGGATGTCGGTCGCCGCGGCATCGTCGTCCGGAACGGGAGTGGCGTCCGGCACCGGCCCTGACCCCGGGGTCCGGCCGAAGAGCATGCGGTGGAGCGGGGAGTGTCGCGCGTTCGTCGACGGCGCCCACCACGTGACGACCTGCGACTGAGCCCGGGTCATCGCGACGTAGAGCAGGCGCAGCGACTCCCCGGCGTCCTCGGCCTTGGCGGCGGTCACCGACGCATCCCACGTCGGGTTGTCCGCAGGTCCGCCGACGTCGATGCACCGGGTCCGCTCCGGCGGCGGCTCGTGGAACAGCGGGATCCGCGGGGTGTCGCTCACCCAGCGGTCGGCGAGGGTGGGGAGGTAGACGACGGGGTACTGCAGGCCCTTGCTGCCGTGGATGGTCACGAGCTGGACCGCGGCCGCGTCGCTGTCGAGGCGGCGGGTTCGCGCACCGGTGGACTGCGGGGCGTCCTCGGCCATCGCGCCGCGCAGCCACGCGAGCACAGCGACGAGGCCGAGATCGTCCCGGCGGGCCGTCTCGTGAAGCAGCTGGGCGACGTGTCGCAGGTCGGTGAGCGAGCGTTCTCCACCGACCTGGCCGAGGACCCGGGCCGACAGACCTTGGGCGGTGAGGACCTCGAGCACGGCCGCGACCCCGGCCCGCGCATACACGGCCGCCAGGTCGCGGCAGCGGCGGGCGAGCTCGTCGTCGAGACCCTCGCCGGAGCCCTCGGCGGTGACCGCGTCGATGGCCTCGATGTCGTAGCCGAGGAGGTCGGTCAGGGCCGCGGCACGCGTGAGCAGCGAGCGGTGCGGGGCCACCATCGCCTCGAGGAGGGCGAGCCAGTCGTGCGCGGCCCGGCTCTGCAGCACGCTCGCCCCGCCGGCGCTGACGGCCGGGATCCCGAGGCTGTGCAGGGCCCGCTGGGCGGCGACCAGATCTGCCCCGCGGTGAGCGAGGACCGCGACGTCACGCGCCTCGATGCGGCGGCCCTCGAACATCGTGTCGGAAGCGAGCAGCCCGGCGATGTCACGCGCGAGGTCGGTCGTCACATGCGAGCGCACGGCGGCCATCTTGGTGTCGCCGTGCAGGTGCTGCTCGCGCAGAACCTGCCGCAGCCGGATCGGTGGGATGCGTCCACCGCCGTCGCCACCGCCGTCGGGGCCGGCTGCGTGGTCGAAGTCGAGGCCCGCTGCTTGGTCGCCGCCGCCGTCGGAGCCCGCTGCGTGGTCGAAGTCGGGGCCCGCTCCGTGGTCGGGGTCGCCCGGCCGCGCCAGCCGGGACCCGGGGCGGTGGGCCGTGATGGGGAGCACGCCGATGTCGGGATGGCCGAGCTCGGCGCCACCGAGCAGGACACCGAGGGCGCCCACGAGGTCGGCGTCCGAGCGGTAGTTCGTCGGCAGCGTCCGCCGGTCGTCCGCGGTTCTCGCCGCCTCGAGGTAGGTGACGATGTCGCCACCGCGAAATGCATAGATCGCCTGCTTCGGGTCACCGATGAGGACCATGGCCCTGGCGTGCCCGGCGAACGCACGCTCGAGCACCTGCCACTGGATCGGGTCGGTGTCCTGGAACTCGTCGACAAGCACCACCTGCCAGCGCCGCCGCATCCGGGCGCGAGCCGGTGAGTCGGCCGCCTCCAGGGCGTCGGCGAGCTGGGTGAGGAGGTCGTTGTAGTGCATCACCTGCAGCCGCCGCTTGCGGATGTCGAGCTCGTCGCGCACGGCCTTGGCGAACCTCACCCGTCGGTCCGGTGCGCTGTCCGGCTCCGCCGCCGTCGGGCGCAACCGGGCATGGACGTCGTCGACCGCCGTGCGCGCGATGAGGAGAGCCTCGTCACGGGTGAAGAAGGGAGCGCGTCCGTCGCGGATGAAACCGCGCAGATAGAGGTCGTCGACCACCTCGACGAGCAGGTCGTCGAGGTCCTCGACGAGAGCCGCGCCGACGTCGGTGGTGCCGGCGACGCCGAGGCTGCGCAGCACCTGCTGGCAGAACTGGTGCGTCGTCGCGATCGTCGCGGCGTCGAAGTCGGTGAGCGCAGCCCTGATCCGCCGGTGGCGCACGGCGAGCTCGTGGCCCTCGACATCGAGGAGCAGGGCGATCAGGGCGTCCGGTGACTCCGTCGGGTCGGGCCCCCCGATCCGGGGCGGATCGCTCCGGTCACGGCCGGATGTCAGCGCCCCGGAGATGGCTCGCTCGGCGAGGACGAGCTGCTCGCGCACCCGGGCGCGCAGCTCCTGGCTGGCGGCGCGGCCGAACGTGACGACGAGCATCTCGGGGAGGGTCGCGACACCCTCGGCGACATAGCGGGTCACGAGCGCGGCGATCGTCCACGTCTTGCCCGTTCCGGCGCTCGCCTCGAGCAGCACCGTGCCGGAGGGGAGGGGGCCGGCGATGTCGAAGTGGGTCATGCCGAGGCCGGATGAGGTCAGCGTCTGCGTCTCGGTCACGGCCGCTCCATCCGCTCGGTGCCGTCCTGCAGGACGGGTCGCCAGACCCGCAGGGCCAGCTGGCCGAGCCGGCTGGAGACCCCGGGCTCCCACTGCTCCTCGGGCAGCGGAGTGCCGAGGATCTCGGTGAGCGGCACCGGTCCGTCATGGACGAACTCGTGCTCGGGGTCGCTCTGCTCCTTGGCGAACGCGTTCTCGTAGGAGTCGTTGCTCTCCCACTCCTTCCGTGCGCTGAAGAAGGCGGCCCGCTCATCGGCGCGACCCTCGAGGTACTTCGCCGCCCAGGCGTACGCGGTCTTCGGTGGCAACGGGATCGGCTCGCGCAGCCCGCGCTCGCGCAGGTCGAGGAGCTGGTCGAGCAGCTCGAGCGCACGGTCGAGGTCGTGGCCGCCGTGGGTGACGTGGAGCCGGTAGCTGCGGCGGTAGCGCCTCTCCCGCCCGACCACGTGGCTGGTGTACCCGGTGCCGGCAGCCGCGAGCACCAGGGAGTGAATCCACGACCGCAGTCGCTGCTTGGCGCGCACGGATGAGTAGGTGACGGTGAGCACCGAGTCGCCGACGAGGCCCGGGACGGTGCCCGCGATCCGTCGACCGCTGGGAAGGGTGACGTCGAGGTCGACCACCTCGCGCGGGAGCGCCACGCCCGGTGCTCCGGTGCCTGCGACCGCCCATGCCACCCGGGTCAGCTCGCGGACCTCCGTGGCGATGTCGTGCAGCACGCGGTGGCCGAGGGCGCCGGGCGGCAGCTCGCCGCGCCACAGCTCGGCGTCGCAGATGCCGCCGAGATCGCGTCCGGCCAGGACGGACTGCAGGACGCGCTCGCCGATCGCCCACGTGGCGAGTCCGTCGAGCTCGATGGGGATGCCCTCGCCGCGGACCTCGGGCACCTCGGGGAGGATCATGCCGAGTCTGCTGCGCAGGTATGCGCGGGCCGGGCTGTCGAAGAACCGCACCAGGTCGGTGAGATCGACCTCGGTCTCGTCGCGCGCCGGGAGCACGAGGTCGACCGGGCGGGGCCGCAGGGACCGCTCGGACAGTGCCTGGCGGGCGGCCTCGAGGGCGGTTGGGTCATAGCTGAAGGGGCGGTCGCCGGGCAGCAGCGTCGCACCGCCCCGGGAGGATCCGAGGTTGCGGGCGTCGAACGGCTGGAGGGGATGGTCGGTCACCAGCGCCGTGACGCCGTCACCGGTCGCAGTGGCCCGCACCGCGTCGACGAGCTCACCGAGCGGCACGGCCGGCGGTCGCCGATGACCGGTGTGCTCGTCGAACCCGGTGTAGGTCACGACGAGGGCCTCGCGAGCGGACATGACCGCGTCGAGCAGGAGCTGGCGGTCCTCACTGCGGATGTCGCGCTCCCCGGTCACCGGGCGTCGAGCCAGGGCGTCGTCACCGTCGGTCACCGCGGCGCGGGGGAACGCCCCGTCGTCGAGACCGACCAGGCAGACGACCCGGTGCGGCACCGACCGCATCGGCACCATGGTGCACACCGTCAGGGAACCGGTGCGGAAGCTCGAACGGGTGGCCCGCCCGGCGCCCCGGTCGGCGAGGAGGGCGTGCACGTCGGAAGGTCCGAGCAGGGTGCCGCCCACCGGGCCGGCTGCGGCCCCGATGCGGGCCAGCTCGTGCTCGAGCTGC
Organism: Dermatophilaceae bacterium; assembly: GCA_049582485.1. GTDB lineage: Bacteria > Actinomycetota > Actinomycetes > Actinomycetales > Dermatophilaceae > F2B08. The sequence goes on along the minus strand of JBAUUB010000373.1, from coordinate 5,992 downwards.
GCGACCTGCCAGGCGTCCCGCGCCGTCACGTCGGCCACCCCGAGCACGCCCTTGCGGAGCACCTCGACCCATTCCTCGGGGGTGCCGGCGTCGGCCATCCCCGCCACGGTCCGGGCGAGCCGGGCGACGAGCTCGGCGAGCCGCCCCGCCAGGTCGATGTCGCCGCTGTCGAGGTCATCGAGCGCCAGAGTGGTGCCGACATGGTCGAGGCCCTGCCCGTCGACCGCCGCACCGACGAGGATCCGGTCCAGGCCGGAACGCCAGGTGTTCTGGTGCAGCCCCCTGAGGCGATACGTCTCGCGGTGGTCCTCGTCCAGACCCCACCGGACGGCGACGTCGGCGACCCAGTCGCCGAGGCGCTCGAGGGCGTCGTCGTCGAGGCCGAACCGACGGCGCACCGGCTCGCTGCGGGCCAGGTCGAGCACCTCGCCCGCGGTGAGTCGGCCGCCCGCCAGGACGACGAGGCGGTCGGCGAGGGCGAGGAGCGGGTTGGTGCTCAGCGGCGCGCGGTCGGCGATGCGGACCCGGAACTCGTGCGCCGGGTGCGCCCGACGACCCGTGGTCGAGCCCACCGTCGAGTCCCTCGTCGAGGCCGTCGTCGAGGGTCGTGTGGTCGAGGGCACTGTCGTCGCCTCGGCCGTCGGCCCCGTCGCCTCGGTCGCCGTTGCCGTCGTCGTCGTCGTCGCCGTCTCCCGGACGATCCCTGCGAGCCCGAAGGCCGCGTGGATCAGGGGGGCGTACTCCTCGACGTCCGGACACATGACGAGGATGTCGCGAGGCTCGAGGGTCGGGTCCTGCTCGAGCAGGTCGGCGATGACGTCGCGCAGCACCTCGACCTGCCGGGAGCGGCCGTGGCAGGCGTGCACCTGGATGCTTCGGTCGGTCTCGGGGATATCGCGCGCTGCGACCTCGGCGTCGGTCGGGACCCGGTCGGCCGCGATGTCGGCCTGCAGCAGGGCGAGCATCGTCCGTCCGGCCTCGCCACCCGGGGCGCCGCCGACCCGCTCGTCGACGACCTCGCCGGCGAGTGCGAGCATCCGCTGCAGCTCGCGGGCGTCGCGGCCCAGACTCGCGAGCAGGGGGTGCTCGACGACCAGTCCCGACTCGTCCTCGTCGCGCGGAACCGGCCCGGTGGTCGCGGTCCCGGCCAGCCGGTCCCACGCGGCCGGCGAGGCCTGCGGCAGCCACAGGTGGACGTCCCGGTGCTCGGCCAGCGCGCAGATCACCTCGATCTCCGACCGTGGGATGCGGGTGTGCCCGAAGAGCGAGAGCCGGCCCGGCAGCTCGAGACCGCTCAGGTCCCCGCCGGCCAGAGCGTCCACGACCCGGCGACGTCGCTCGTCCGGCGGCTCCGCCTCGACAACCGCCAGGACGCGGCGCCACAGCTCGGGCTGCCACCGCAGGTCGTCCTCGAGGGCGCCGCCGAGACCGTCCCCGGCATCCCCGGCGCGCCAGTCGGCGGGCATGGTGGGTCGCTGCGCGGCATAGTCGGCGAACAGCTCCGCGAGCCGTCGCGCGACCGCGAACCGGCGTCCGCGCCGCAGCTCACCCTCGACACCGCCGACGTCGTGTCCGAGGTGATCCGCCAGGGCGCGCGCCCATGGTTCGCCGAGGCTCTCGTCGATGGCGCGGAGCACCGGCCACGCGAGCTGGTCGGGGTGCCACGGGTCACCGGCCTCGATCCCGAGGATCATCGCCACGAGGGAATGGGGGGTCAGGAAGCGGACACCAGCGCACACCCCGTCCGTCGTCGTGGGCGACGCCGCACCCAGCCGGTGCGAGAGCCGCTGGGCCAGCCACCGCTCGACCCCCTTGGCGGGCGCCGCGACCACCTCCTCGGCGAACGGGTCCGCGAGCGGATCCGCGAGGAGCTCGGCGAGGCCGGCGGCGAGCTCGTCGGTGCTCGTCCCCCGGTGCACGTGCAAGGTCACGATCCCGACCCTAACGACCGGCACCGACATGCGCGCCCTCGCCGGTCCACCTGGCGCCGGCGGCGGCGGTCAGGACCAGGTGACCCGCATCAGGTCGGCCCAGAGGGACCGGCTGCCGGACCCGGCAGCGGTGATCTCCGCGCACTCCACCGCGCCTCCCGTGCCGTCGCCGGCGCGGTTCCACAGCGCGAGATAGAGATCCCTGGCGGGCCCGGCCCACCGGGCATCGGGATCCTCCGCAGTCCCCCTCCTGACGACCGTCGGCTCCTCGCTGACGCGCAGGCACCACGTCGCGTCGGCGTCGGTCGCCGCGACCTCGATCGTGACCGGCTGCGGCGAACGCAGCGGTGAGGACCGACGCGGGACGAAGCCGGTGAGCAGCTCGTCGATCCCGTCGACGGCCAGCTCAGTGGAGAACCACACCTCGGCAGCGGTCGGAGGCCGCCCCAGCCGGGCCGAGATGGCGTCCACGGCGTGCACGGTCGTCTCGTGGCACTGCCGCCGGGCCCAGCCGTCGCGGGGATGGTCCGCGGTGCGCAGGAAGAAGAACCCCTCCCACTCCTGCGGCGTCTTGGACAGAGCGTCGAGGAGCTCGGTCGCCCCGTCGTCGAACCACTGCAGCAGGTCGCCGCTCGCCCGTCCCGCCGCCTCGTGGTCGAGTGGGTCGGACCGGGTGCCGCGCAGCGTGTCGGCGCACCACCGGTGCACCATCCCCGTGTGTGCGACGAGGTCGGTGACGGTCCACTCCGGGCACGTCGGCACCCGTGCGTCGAGGTGGGCGCTCGTCGCGTTGGCGCGCAGGACCGTTGCGGCGGCTCCGATCCCGGCGCCGTACTCCTCGAACGTCAGCAAGGTGGGTGAGGTCGGCACGATCCCAGGCTACGGGGGCCGGGTCCTTCGCGGGCTCGCCGTCGCGCACTACGCTGGGGCGCGTGTCCGCATACGTCATCGTCGGTTCGGTGACCCTCGCGGGCGTCCTGCTCTTCGTCCTCGCGATGGGCGCCCGCTCGCTCGTGGCACCCCGCGTCGGGCGACCTGTCACGCTGACGACCTACGAGTCCGGGGTGGATCCCATCGGCCAGGGGTGGGCGCAGACCAACGTCCGCTACTTCGTCTACGCGTTCCTCTACGTCATCTTCGCCGTCGACGCGGTCTACCTCTTCCCGTGGGCCTATGTGGTCGGCGACCCCGACCTCGGGCTCGCCTCCCTCGTCGAGATCGCGGTGTTCATCGGCATCATCCTCATCGGCCTGCTCCACGCGGCCCGGCGCGGACTGCTGAGGTGGGTGTGATGGCGACGGAGCTGGGGATGCCGGGGATGGGGGCGCCGCCTCCGACGGCCGCACCTTCGACCGGCGTCCTCTCGGAGCACGCGCCGAAGCCGCTGAAGGTCGTCCTCAACTGGGGTCGGCGCTACTCCCTGTGGGTGTTCAACTTCGGCCTGGCCTGCTGCGCCATCGAGTTCATCGCTGCGTCGATGGCCCGGCACGACTTCATCCGCCTCGGCGTCATCCCGTTCGCGCCTGGTCCGCGCCAGGCGGACCTCATGGTGGTCTCGGGGACGGTGACCGACAAGATGGCGCCGGCCATCCGTCGCCTCTACGACCAGATGCCCGAGCCGAAGTACGTCATCTCCTTCGGCGCCTGCTCCAACTCCGGCGGCCCGTACTGGGACTCGTACTCCGTCACCAAGGGGGTCGACACGATCATCCCGGTCGACGTCTACGTCCCCGGCTGTCCGCCGCGCCCGGAGGCGCTGCTCCAGGGCATCATCCGGCTGCAGGAGAAGATCGCCGGCGAGTCGGTTGCCGAGTCCGTGACGCGGCGGTATGCGGGGCACCGGCTGGCCACGTCGGCCGACCTCTCCCGTGGTCTGGTCGAGAAGCCGCGCTGACCCCGGGACGGGTGACGACCGGGGAAGATCGGTGCAGCCATGACGACAGCGAGTCTCCCCGGTCCGACACGGGCCCAGCGGCTAGGCTGCCGAACGTGGCCGAGGACCTCACCCGCGACGTCGCGCCGAGCGAGTGGCGCGTGCAGGTCGAGGCGGCGATGGGGGAGGGGTTCACGTTCGTCGACTGGCTCAGCGCGGTCGACCGGACCTACCTCGAGGAGCCCTGCTTCGACGTTGTCGTGCGACTGCTCGACATCCGCACCCCGCGGGCGGCTCAGGGTCTCCGCCTGACCACGAGGATCCCCGACGGCGGCACGCTCGACAGCCTCACGCCGCTCGCGCCGGGTTTCGCCTGGCACGAGCGGGAGACCCACGAGATGTTCGGTCTCGACTTCGACGGCTTCGTCGACGGCACCGACCTCGGCCTGCGGCCCCTCCTGCTGCCGGACGGCTTCGAGGGCCATCCGTTGCGCAAGGAGTTCCAGCTCGCCGCGAGGGCGTCCAAGCCGTGGCCAGGCGGCAAGGAGCCCGGTGAGGGCCACGACTCGGCCCGCTCGCCGAGTCGTCGCCGGGTCCAGGCGCCCGGCGTGCCGCCGCCGGAGTGGGGCCCCCGGGCGCGGGACACGAGTGATGAGCAGAGCACTGCCGACGAGCGGATGAGTACCGACGAGTCGACCGGTGCAGACGAGCAGGGCACGTCATGACCGGCGTCGACCTGACCGTCATGGAGATCGTCCTGCGCAGCGCTGCGGTGCTCGCGGCCTTCCTCGTCCTGCCCCTGCTGGTCGGGCAGATGGAGCACAAGGTGATGGGCCACATGCAGGGCCGGCTCGGACCGATGTACGCCGGCGGCTTCCACGGCTGGGCCCAACTGGTCGCCGACGGCGTGAAGTTCCTCCAGAAGGAGGATCTCACCCCGGCTGCCGCCGACCGCCGCCTGTTCCGGATCGCGCCGGCGCTGGCGCTCGTCCCCTACCTCGTCGCGATGGCGGTCGTCCCGGTCCACCCCGGCTGGGTCGCGGCCGACGTGCCGGCGAGCGCGCTGTTCGTCCTCGTCGCGAGCGGCGTGAGCATCCTCGGCATGCTCGTCGCCGGCTGGGCGAGCGCGAACAAGTACTCCCTCATCGGCGGGATGCGCTCGGCCGCCCAGCTGCTCGCCTACGAGCTCCCACTCGTCCTGGCGGTCGCCTCGGTCTGTCTCGCGGCCGGAACCCTCAGCCTCTCCGGCATCATCGAGGCGTGGTCGCCGGTGTGGCTGATCTGGCAGCTCCCAGCGGCCCTGGTGTTCCTCGTCGCCGCCGTCGCCGAGCTCAACCGGCCCCCGTTCGACATGCCCATCGCCGACGCCGAGATCGTCATGGGTCCCTTCACCGAGTACGGCGGCCTGCGCTTCGCCTTCTTCCTCCTCGCCGAGTACGCCGGGATCGTGCTGTTCTCGGTCCTGTTCGCCGTGCTCTTCCTCGGCGGGTGGCGGGGGCCGGCCGAGGAGTGGACCGGCTGGCTGTGGACCCTGCTCAAGGCACTGCCGGTCGCCTTCCTCATCATCTGGATGCGGGTCGCGTGGCCGCGGCTGCGTGAGGACCAGCTCCAGCGGCTCGCCTGGCTCGGTCTCGTGCCCGTGGCGCTGGGGCAGCTCGCCCTGACCGCGGTCGTGGTGGTGGCGCGATGAGCGGGTCGAGCGAGCCGACGCCGGACCGGTCCCGGCGGGAGTCGCGCAACCCCTTCAGCGCCGCGCGCGGCCTGCTGAGCGGGATGAAGACGACCGCCCGGACGATGAGCCGGCCCGCGCATACCCAGCAGTACCCGGACGAACGCCCGAGCCTGCCGCCCCGCTCGCGGGGGGTCATCGCGCTGCGCGAGGAGAACTGCACGAGCTGCATGCTCTGCGCGCGTGAGTGCCCCGACTGGTGCATCTACATCGACAGCCACAAGGAGACCATCCCGGCCGGCCCGGAGGGGGGGCGCGACCGGCAGCGCAACGTCCTGGACCGCTTCGCGATCGACTTCTCGCTGTGCATGTACTGCGGGATCTGCATCGAGGTCTGCCCCTTCGACGCGCTCTTCTGGTCCCCGCAGTTCGAGTATGCGGAGGTCGACATCCGCGACCTGCTCCACGAGAAGGACCGGCTGGGGGAGTGGATGGCCACCGTGCCCCCGCCCCCTGCCC
>JBAUUB010000372.1:0-17410 GCA_049582485.1 Dermatophilaceae bacterium | reverse complement strand
CGCTCCAGCCGCTCCTCGAGCGCTGCGAGCTCCTCGCGGTCGCCCGCGAGCGCGGCCGTGACGTCGTCGATGGCGCGCTGCGTGCGCTCGGCCTCGGCACGGGCTCCGCGCGCCGCGGACCCCAGCGTGCCCAGCTTCTCGGCGAGGGCCGACATCCGCGCGTCGGACTCGTGCAGCCGTTCGAGCGCGGTTGCGACGCGGTCCTCCAGCCGGGACACGTCCTCCCGGGCACCCGAGAGGGCGAATCGGGCCTGCTCGACCCGGCGCTCCGCCGCGTCGGCGTTGTCCGCGGTCTCGCTCGCGGCGGACTGGATCTCCAGCAGACTGCGCGACTCGCCGCTCGAGCCGCCGCGCACGAAGGTGGGGCCGTAGACATCACCGTCCGCCGTGACGGCGGCGATCCCCTCACCGCGGGCCACGAGGGCGAGCGCGTGCGCGGTGTCGGGCACGACGGCCACGCGGTCCAGCACGTCGACGAGGGCGCCCGTCAACGCGTCCGGGGCGTCGACCAGGTCGACAGCCCAGCGAGCCGGGGTGGAAAGAGACGGCCACCCGGCGCGGTTGGTCCCGGAGACGGCCCCCTCGATGAGGACTCCGGCTCGCCCGGCCTCGTCGGCACGCAGGCGCTCGACGGCACCGGCGGCCGCGTCGTGAGAGGTGGCCGTCACCGCCTCCACCGCCCACCCGAGGGCGGCGGACACCGCTGCCTCCCACCCGGACTCGATGACCAGAGCTCCGGCGAGTGAGCCGGACACCCCCTCGGTCGCGGCGTCGAGCAGCGCGGCCGCGCCGTCCTTGTGGCGCAGGGACAGCTGCAGTGCCTCGAGACGGGCCAGCAGCGCACTGCGCTCCCGGTCGGCCGACTGCTCCTCCGCCACGAGGGCGCTGACCCGCTCCTGCGCGTCGGCGAGCTCGGCCGACGCCGCTTCGTAGTCGGAGTCGAGGCCGACCTCGCCCTCCTCGTCGTGGGCGACTCCCGCCTCCAGGACGGCGAACTCGCGCTCCGCCCCCGCCGCGCGGCGCAGGCTGGCCTGCAGCACCTCGTCGAGCCGTCCGAGCTCGGCCTCACCTGCCTCGATCCGGCTACGACGGGCGGCCACCTGGCCACTCAGCCGGGCGAGGCCCTCGCGTCGGTCGGCGGCGGCCCGGGCCAGGGCGGCCACCCGCCTGGTCTCGGCGGTCAGCGCGTCCTCGGCCTCGGTGCGGGTCGCCACCGCGGTCGCGAGGCCGGCCTCCGCCTCGGCCACCTCTTCAAGCAGCTGCCGCTCGGTCTCGCGGGCCGAGGCCGCCTGCCGGCGCAGCTCCTCGGGGTCGCGTCCGCTGGTGGTCTCGTCGGTGTCGTCCTGGCCCAGCAGTCGGACCCGTTCCGCGGCGACATTCGCCGTGGACTCCAGGCGGTCTCGGATGCTCTGCAGCCGGACGTAGCGCTCTGCGGCCCGGACCAGCTCTGGGGCCGACGCCCGAGCCCGCTCGTCAAGGGTGCGGACGTGGTCGAGACGCTCGGCCAGCGCCGTCTCGACGCGGGCGCGGCGGGCCAGCAGCGCGGACTCGTCGGCGGCCTCCTGCTCGAGGGCGGCGGTGAGCTGGGCGAGGTCGTCGGCGACGAGCCGCATCCGCGCGTCGCGCGCGTCGGCCTGGATGAACGCCGCCCGTCGCGCGGTCTCGGCCTGCCGACCGAGAGGTCCCAGCTGGCGGCGGATCTCGGTGACGAGGTCGCTGACCCGGGTGAGGTTGCCCTCCATGCTCTCGAGCTTGCGCAGCGCGCGCTCCTTGCGCTTGCGGTGCTTGAGGACACCGGCGGCCTCCTCGATGAAGCCACGGCGCTCCTCCGGTGTCGAACGCAGCACGGTGTCGAGCTGGCCCTGTCCGACGATGACGTGCATCTCGCGGCCGATCCCGCTGTCGGAGAGCAGCTCCTGGATGTCGAGGAGGCGGCACGAGGTGCCGTTGATGGCGTACTCGCTGCCGCCTGAGCGGAACATCGTCCGGCTGATCGTCACCTCGGTGTAGTCGATCGGGAGCGCACCGTCGGTGTTGTCGATCGTCAGGCTCACCTCGGCCCTACCCAACGGCGCGCGCCCGGACGTGCCGGCGAAGATGACGTCCTCCATCTTGCCGCCGCGCAGGCTCTTGGCGCCCTGCTCGCCCATGACCCACGCGAGGGCGTCGACCACATTGGACTTGCCCGACCCGTTGGGGCCGACGATGCACGTGATGCCCGGCTCGAGCCGCAACGTCGTCGCCGAGGCGAAGGACTTGAAGCCCTTGAGCGTCAGGGTCTTGACGTACATGCGGTCCTTCATGTGCGATCGGGTCACGGCCGGGCCGGTCGGCGCGGCGCCCCGGACGGCCGACGGCCCGGGTTCGGTCGCCGCTCACTGTACCGTCGCCACGGGCCCGCTCCCGGGACGTGCCGGCCGCCCGGGACGGGGTGTCGGGACGCATCGCCCGCCCAATGGGCGCGACTGGGACGCCTGTGGCGGATGAGACGTATGCGCTGGTCACCGCACGCGTCGACCGGCGCATACCTCCTGGAGCCGGGCGAGCACCGCACAAAAGCGGGTGAGCGATGTCGGTGCCGGTGGGCACACTGGGAGGATGTCCGATGCACCCAGGAGGAGGGCCGAGGCGGGGACCGTCTCCACCGACCCCGCGTACCGCACCTTCCTCCAGCTCCTCGTCAACACCGCCGTGGCGGGGCTGACGACGAGCTTCCTGTGGTTCGCGCTGACCTTCTGGACCTACCTCGAGACCCGGTCGATCCTGGCGACCGGGGTCATCGGCGGCGCCTACATGCTGCTCGTCTCCATGAGCAGCATCGCCTTCGGGTCCCTGGTCGACCGGCTCCGCAAGATCGTGGCGATGCGGCTGTCGTCCGTTCTCACGCTGGCGTTCTTCGCGCTGGCGGCCGGACTCTGGCTGGCCGTGCCCGGTGGTGAGATGACCGACCTCAGCCGGCCGTGGTTCTGGACGTTCGCGCTCCTGATCCTCATCGGCTCGGTCGTCGAGCACATGCGCAACATCGCCCTGTCGACGTCGGTGACGATTCTCGTTCCGGACGACCGGAGGGACCGTGCCAACGGCCTGGTCGGCACCGCGCAGGGCATCACGTTCCTGACGACCAGCGTTCTCTCCGGTCTCTCGATCGGCCTGCTGGGCATGGGCTGGACACTCGCCCTGTCCCTGGGGCTGGTCTCGGCCGGACTCGTGCACCTGTTCCTCGTGCGAATGCCTCAGGAGCCCGTGCCGGCCGCTGCCGGCACGGAAGACTTCGGCCGTATCGACCTCGCGGGATCGATCGTCGTCATCCGGGCGACCACCGGGTTGCTGGCGCTGATCATCTTCTCGACCTTCAACAACTTCATCGGCGGCGTCTACATGGCCCTAATGGACCCCTACGGTCTCGAGATGTTCCGGGTCGAGGTGTGGGGCGTGGTCCTCGGGGTGTCTTCCCTCGGGTTCCTCGTCGGCGGTGCCGTCGTCGCCAAGGTCGGCCTGGGCTCGAGTCCGGTGCGCACGCTCCTGCTGTGCGTTGCCGCGATGGGCGGGCTCGGGGCGCTGTTCACGATCCGTGAGCTGTGGTGGCTCTACGCCCTCGGCATCTTCGCGTACATGACCCTCATCCCCGCGGCTGAGGCGGCCGAGCAGACCGTCGTCCAGCGCGTGATCCCGGTCGAGCGGCAGGGTCGGGTCTTCGGGTTCGCCATGGCCGTCGAGACCGCGGCCGCGCCGGTGACGGCGTTTCTGATCGCCCCGCTCGCGGATCGCTGGATCATCCCCTTCGCCTCGTCCGAGGAGGGACGTCGGATCCTGGATCCGCTCGTGGGGACCGGCACTGCGGTGTCACGCGGCATCGCCGTCGTCTTCCTCGTCGCCGGCCTGATCATGCTGCTCGTGGCCCTGCTGGCGCTACGCTCACCCGCGTACCACTCACTGGCGCGCGCCTATGCGGACGCAGCCCCCGTCGAGGCCGCGCCCGCCACGTCGGCTGTCCACGCAGGAGAGGCGGTCACGACGTCGTCGGCCGCGGCGGCCGTGTCGCAGCTGCACACCGATGCACCGGGGGGTGGCGCCCGGCCCGGCGCCGAGGTTCCCCCGGATGAGCCGACGGGGTCAGACCTCCCGTGAGGCGATGGCCTCGTGGTGGCGGATCACCTCGGCGATGATGAAGCCGAGGAACTTCTCCGCGAACTGCGGGTCGAGTCCGGCCTCGTCCGCCAGGGCGCGCAGCCGGGCGATCTGACGCTCTTCACGCTGCGGATCGGCCGGCGGGAGGCCGAGGGCGGCCTTGAGCTCCCCCACCTGCTGAGTCGCCTTGAACCGCTCGGCGAGCAGGTGGACCAGTGCGGCATCGATGTTGTCGATGCTCGCGCGCAACCGGGTCAGGTCGGAGGGGGACTCGCTCACCCGGCCATGGTAGGCAGCCCGGTGACCGTCCGGCAGGGCCCATCCACGTGGCGGATGCGACCCTGCCGTTCCTCCAGGGCTCAGCGTTCCACGAAGCCTGAGACGCCCTCGCGCGGCTCGCTGATCTCCGGCGTTGACACTCCGTCCACGTGCCCCGGCCGCCGCGTCGTCGAGGGCTGCTCGCCCAGCAGCCGGACCAGGGCCGCGCAGTCGAGCCGCCTGCCCTGCACGACCACCTCGACCCGGCCGTCGGCCGTGTTGCGCGCGTGCCCCGCCAGCCCGAGCTCGAGGGCTCTGGCACGGGTCCACCACCGGAAGCCCACGCCTTGGACCATGCCGCGGACGAACACCGTGACGCGGACGACCTCGTCGCCGGTGCTCATCGCGTCCCCTGCCGCAGTCGGCCGGAGGCCGGCAGGGCGCGCGGTCGCGGCTGGCACCGCGGGCAGGAGAAGGACGACCGGTTCATGAACTGCTCCCTCCGGATCGTCGCCCCACACCGGGCGCAGCCGCGTCCCGCCTGGCCGTATGCGTTGAGTGAGCGGTCGAAGTAGCCCGACTGTCCGTTGACGTTGACATAGAGCGCGTCGAAGCTCGTGCCACCCTGCTCGAGGGCGGCGGACATGACGTCCCTGGCGTGCCCGAGGAGGCGCGAGAGGGTTGGCTTCGTCAGGGTCCGGGCGAGTCGTTCACCGTGGATGCCGGCCCGCCAGAGCGCTTCGTCCGCGTAGATGTTCCCGATCCCGGAGACCAGCGTCTGGTCCAGGAGGGCACGCTTGACGGCCGAGTCCCGGGCCTTGAGCCGGCGCACCACCGACCGCTCGTCGAAGGACGCGTCGAACGGGTCCGCAGCGATGTGCGCAATGGTCTCGGGGATCGAGTCCGGCCCGATCTCGGACCAGGCCACTCCGCCGAACGTCCGCTGGTCGACGAACCTGAGCTGTGGCCCTCCGTCGGCGAAGGAGAGCCTCGCGTGCTCGTGCCGGATCGACGGGCGAGCGGGATCGGCGACGAGCAGCTGCCCGCTCATGCCGAGGTGCACGAGGAGCGCTCCGAGCGGTGTCGTGTCGTCGACGTCAGCCTCCGCCAGCTCCAGCCACAGGTACTTGCCACGACGTCGCGCGGCGGTGACGGTCCTCCCGCGCAGGCGTGCCGACAGGTCAGCAGGCCCGGGAACGTGGCGGCGGGCGACCCGGTGTCCTTCGAACGCGGCCTCCTCAATGGTCCGGCCGACCACGTGGTCCGCAAGACCGCGCCGCACCACCTCGACCTCGGGGAGCTCAGGCACCCTCGGCGGCCCCCAGGCACTCGACGGCCTCCGCCGCAGCCTGCATCTCGGCGTGCTTCTTGGTGCGACCGGTGCCCTGGCCAAGCGGGGTCCCGTCGAGGCGGACGGTCGCCACGAACGTCTTCGCGTGCTCCGGTCCGTCGGACTCGATGTCGTACACCGGGGCCCCGAGCCCTCGAGCGGCTGCTGCCTCCTGCAGGCTCGTCTTCCAGTCGAGGCCGGCGCCGAGGGTTGCGGAGTGCCGCATGAGCGGGTCGAACAGGGTGTGCACCAGCTCGATCGCGGCCGACATGCCGCCGGCGAGATAGGCCGCCCCGATGACCGCCTCGAGGGCATCGGCGAGGATCGAGTCCTTGTCGCGTCCTCCGGTGCTCTCCTCGCCGCGGCCGAGCTGGAGGTACTCGCCGAGATCGATGGTGCGGGCCACCCCCGCAAGGGCCCGGGAGTTCACGACCGAGGCCCGCAGCCGAGCCAGCTGACCCTCCGGCTCGTCGGGGTGGTCCTGATACAGCCGGTCGGTGACGACCACTCCGAGCACCGAGTCGCCGAGGAACTCGAGCCGTTCGTTGTGCGGGATGCCGCCGGCCTCGTAGGCGTAGGACCGGTGCGTGAGAGCGAGTGTGAGCAGATCCGTCAGGGCAGCACGGAACCGCGGCTCGGCGGTGGCCTCGCCGCAGACCTCGACGAGGTATGCGGTCAGGTCACCGACGGGCCGCGGTGTCACGACGTCACTCGAGGGCGCGCGCTGCGCTCGTCGAGCCACGGCTCGCTCAGCCCTGGTGCTCGGTGCGCTCTGCGGTCTCGTAGTGCCGGCCGTTGTAGGTGCCGCACGAGGGGCAGGCGATGTGCGGCTGCTTGGCGGCCTTGCACTGCGGGCAGGTGGTGAGGGTCGGGAGCTCGGCCTTCCAGTTCGCACGGCGCGAACGGGTGTTGGAGCGCGACATCTTCCGCTTCGGGACGGCCACGGCGGTTCCTCTTCTTTCGGGTGGTGATGCAGGTGGGCGGTGCTGGGGTGGTGCTGCTGGGTCGTGCTGCCTGGTGACTCAGTCGTCGTCGGCCTGCTCGGCCTGCTCCGCCAGGGCGGCGAGGGCGGACCAGCGAGGGTCGATGTCGACGTGCTCATGCCCCGGGTCGTCCTCCATCCGAACGCCGCACTGGGCGCACAGACCGAGGCAGTCCTCGCGGCACACGGGCTGGAACGGCAGTGCGGGCACCACCGTGTCACGGAGCAGCGGCTCGAGGTCGATGTGTCCGTCGACGACGACGTGCTGCTGGGTCTCATCGTCCTCCGCTCCCACCTCGCGGTGGTGCGCGGCACGGTCGGCGTAGGCGAACAGCTCCTGGAACCTGCTCTCGATGTCGATCGAGACCGGGTCCAGGCACCGCACGCAGGCACCGACTGCGGTGGCCCGGACGACCCCCGTGACGAGCACCCCCTCGACGACCGACTCCAACCGCGTCATAAGCGGGAGGAGCTGCCCCTCGGGAACCGACAGCACGTCGGTGCCGAGGTCGGCCGGGGCGGGGATCTCTCGCTCCGTCTCGATCATCGACCCTGGCCGTCGTCCGAGGTCCGCGATGTCGAGCATCCACGGAGAGCGGGGAGCGGTGCGGGTCATGGTCATCACAAGGTGGAGTCGAGGGTGGCGGCTCGGGAGCGATCCGTCACCGTACGATCAGCGGGAAGTCATGTCCGGCCCGCCGGCACAGTCCTCTCGGCCCACGAGATTCCGTGGAACGTCGGAGGGTGAGTGACGACTGGGACGAGACCGACCCACAAGCCTACCGGCCGCCCGGCCGAGGCCCAAAACGCGGGCTTCCTGTGGTGGCTGGATGCCCGTGCGGTCCTGGTCAGCCGAGGCTCAGTGCGCTGCGAACCACGGGGGTGAGCAGGGGCTCGGCCCGCGCGGCGAAGGTGGCGGTGATGTGGTTGCCCGGCCGGTGGACCGTCACGTTGTCGATGACGACCGGGCAGATGTCACCCGGGCAGACCAGCCCGCTCAGGTCCAGGAACCGCACGCCGGGGACCGCCGTGGCCGCCGTTCGCATCTGGTCCAGCCGGTTGCGCGCGGTGGCGTCGTCCCTGGGGAAGTCACAGACCGAGATGTCGTCGGGGTGGCGCGCGACGCACACGTCGAGGTCGTTCGGCGAGTCCGGAGAGTTGCCGAGCACCACGAGTGGTGCGATCTCGCGAAGGGTGCGCCACTGCTCCACGAAGGCGGGGACGACCACGGCCTCGTGGGCCTCGCGACCGCCCTCCTCCACCCACAGCGACGGGTTGGCGGAGGTGACGATCACATCGGGGCGGAGCTCACGAAGCTGCGCCAGCACAGCGGCGTTCCACTCGTCGCACTCCGGGAAGGGCCGCCCGGCCCGCGCGGTCGGAGCCGACACGAACGTGCACGACCCCTTGCCGTAGGTGATGACGCGCCAGTCCTGCCCCGGCGCGGCGACCTCCAGGGCGGGCAGCCACTGCATCGCCTTGGAGTCCCCCACGAGCGCAACCGTCGTGGCGCCCGCACGCACGCCGAAGTCGCACCGCACGGGTTCCGTGACCTCCCGCTCAACCTGGCAGCGGTCGACATCGGCCCGCGGACGGTCACTGCCCGGCTGCAGCGGGTCGGGCGTCGCCCAGAGCTGCCCGGGTGCGGCGGCCGCCGGCGACGTGGCGAACGGTGACCGCGCCAGCTGCAGCGCCAGCCCGGCGAGGACCCCCGTCAGCGAGAGCGCGAGACCGAGCACGAGGACGGGCCGGACCCTGGTCAGAACGGCCAGCCGCTCGCCGCCGACACCATGGTGGATCGGGCGCTCCACGTAGCGGTGACCGAGCCACGCAGGGATGACCGAGAGCAGCACCAGACCCACCCGGGCCGGGCTCGGTGCACCGGCGGTCGGCCCCGGCACGCCGATCGCCCACTCCCCGAGCACGCGCACCGGCCAGTGCCAGAGGTACAGCGAGTACGACAGCCCGCCGATGACCACCAGCGGCCGCCATCCGAGCAGTCGCGCCACTCCCCCTCCGGGCCACAACCAGCCCCCGGCGATGAGCAGAGCGGTGCCGACAGTGGGCAGCAGGGCCCAAGAACCCGGCCACGACGCGTCCTGCGGAAGCAGGACGGCGCAGCCGACGACCAGCCCGAGACCGACCAGCGCGAGTGCGCTCGACAGCAGCCGGCGCGTCCCCGTCGGGGCCGGTGGCGGTCGGCCCGCCAGGGCGACTGCCAGGGCCGCGCCGAGTGCCAGCTCCCACACGCGGGTCGTCGTCACGAAGTACGCCCGCTCGGGGTTGTCCGCGGTGAGGTGCAGCGACCAGGCCAGCGACGGCATACCGATGAGGGCGACGAGCGCGGCGAGGTGGGTCCGCCGCAGTCGGCGGCCGCTGCGACGGGCGAGCAGGGCCGCTGCGATGAGGAGGGCGGGCCAGACCACGTAGAACTGCTCCTCGACGGCCAGCGACCAGTAGTGCTGCACGGGCGAGGGCGCAGTGTCGGAGGTGAGGTAGTTGACCGACTGCTCGGCCAGGTGCCAGTTCACGAGGTACACCGCCGCCCACGCGATGTCCGTGCCGACGGCGTGCCGGCGGAGTCCGGGGACGAGGAACCAGGACAGGACAGCCGTGATCACCAGGACGAGGACCGCGGCAGGCAGCAGTCGTCGGGCCCGGCGGGCGAGGAAGCGCCCCCACGAGATGCGACCCGTGCGGTCGAGCTCGCCGATGAGGATGCCGGTGATGAGGAAGCCGGAGATGACGAAGAAGACATCCACGCCGAGGAAGCCGCCGACCGGCGGCAGCCCCGCGTGGTAGGCCATCACGAGCAGGACCGCGAGTGCGCGCATCCCCTCGATGTCGGGACGGTATGCGCTGCTCCCGTCGGTCTCTCTCGGTGCGGGTGTGGTCGCTGTCACCGCTGCGTGGCGCTGGGTCGCGTGGAGGGACGAGAGCTCAGGCGCTGAGCCCGACGAGCGCGTCACGGACCTCGTCGGGGACCAGTCCAGTGACGTCGCCGCCGAGGCCCGCGACCTGCTTGACCAGCGAGGAGGAGACGTGCTGGAACCGGGGGTCGCCCGGGAGGAACACGGTCTCCACCCCCGTCAGGTGGCGGTTCATCAACGCCATCGGCAGCTCGTAGTCGAAGTCCGTGCCACCACGCAGGCCCTTGACGATGAGGCCGGCGCCGATCTCCCGGGCGACGTCGACGAGGAGCCTGCCGTGGTACTGCTCGACCCGCACGCCCGGCAGGTCGGCGGTGGCGTGCTCGATGAACCCCATCCGCTGCCGGACCGAGAAGGTGCCGGCCTTGTCCGGGTTGTGGAAGATCGCCACGACGAGCTCGTCTGCGAGCGCAGCGGCCCGTCGGAAGATGTCCACGTGACCGAGGGTCACCGGGTCGTAGGAACCGGGGCAGATCGCGATGCGGTGCACGACGCCCAAGGCTAGACCGTCCAGCGCGGTCCGTCCCGGCAACGTCGCTAGCCCTCCTTGGCCTCCTCGAGGATCTCCTCGGCGCGCTCCTTGGCCTCGCCCTCGACCTCCTCGGCTTCCTCGCGGGCGTCGGCCGGCGCGAGGGTGCCCTCGACGACGGCCCGCTCCAGCAGGGCCCGGACCTGGGGGGCCGACGCACACCCCGCGTCGAGGAGCCGGTTGCGGGCCACCGCCCACTGCCGGCCCAGCTCGGCCCGGACGTCCGCCGAGACCTCGGTGCGGGCGGGGTTGAGGATGGTCAGCTCCTCCTCGACGGAGTGGTGGGCGACGACCGAGCTCAGCTTCTCGAGCGCGTCGTCGTACTTCTGGGTGTCGGTGCCCTTTGCCTCGAGGAAGTCCAGGAGCGCCTCGGTGATGTCGGCGTGCTCCTCCTCGCCGTGCTCGGCCTCGTGGTCGGTGATCGCGTCCTTGCGCCGCAGCTTGGGGTAGACGTGGGTCTCCTCCGCCTCGGCGTGGGCGACGAGCAGCTCGGCGAGTGCCTGCCGGCTCGCGGACCGGTCGCGGTCGGTGCGACGGCACTCCCGAAGCAGGTCCTCGAAGAGGCGGTGGTCCTCCAGGATGAGGTCGACGACATCGCCGGAGGTCGGACGGGAGACGAAGATGCTCGTGGTCATGCGCCTCATCGTGCCGTATGCGCAGGTCGGGTGGGCGGAACTCGCTCCGGACCACGCGTCTCAGGACGGCGGCCGCGCCTGCGCGAGCCAGACCGCCGTCTCGCCGTACCGCCTGTCCTGGACGCTCTCGAGACCCGGCGGCCAGGTCGGCTCGGGCGAGCGGGCCGACCGCTCGACCACGACGACGGCGTCCTCCGCCAGCCAGCCGACGGTCAGAGCCTCCAGCACGCCCGCGAGGGTGGCCTCGGGCAGGTCGTACGGTGGGTCCACCAGCACGAGGTCGTGCTCGCTCGCCGTGCCCTGCAGGTATGCGCGGACGTCTCGCGCGCGAACGCTCACCTGCTCCAGCCCGAGGTCGGAGAGGGACCGACGCATCGCCGCGACCGCACCGCGATCGGAGTCGACGAGGATGGCCGCGCGGGCCCCTCGGCTGACCGCCTCGATCCCGAGCGCCCCCGAGCCCGCATAGAGGTCGAGGACCCTGGCGCCCTCGATCACTCCCCGTGCGGCGAGCGCGGAGAACAGCGCCTCACGGGTGCGGTCGCTCGTCGGCCGGGTCGCGGAGCCCTTGGGTGTATGGAGTCTCCTGCCGCGCAACATTCCGGCGATGATTCGCGTCATAACGCACCTCCCCCGCTCGTAGCCCATCCGGGCGAGGACATCCCGGCGATGATTCGCGTCACCGAGCACCTCCCCCGCCCGTCATCAGCCGCGCTCCAGGAAGGCGGCCTTGTCCTCGTCGACGAGGCGCGGCACCGCGGCCGCGAGGTGGGGGTGCGCCGTGAGGTCCGGGTCCGAGTCGACCACGCGGACAGCGTCCTCCCGGGCCTGGACGATGATGTCCTCGTCGTCGATGACGCCGAGGAAGCTGAGCGAGGAATGCCCTCCGCTCTGCGCGGCGCCGAGGACGTCGCCCTCCCGGCGCTGACGCAGGTCCAGGCGGGCGAGCTCGAACCCGTCGGTGGTGGCGGCGACCGCACGGAGCCGGTCGAGCGCCGGCTCGGCATCGGTCGCGGTCATCAGCAGGCACAGCCCCGGTTCACCGCCCCGACCGACACGACCGCGCAGCTGGTGCAGCTGCGACATGCCGAATCGCTCTGCATCCATGACGACCATGACCGTTGCGTTCGCGACATCCACACCCACCTCGATCACGGTGGTGGCGACGAGGACGTCCACCTCGCCCGCGAAGAAGTCGCGCATCGCCCGGTCCTTCTCCTCCGGGGTCATCCGACCGTGCAGCATCGCGATCCGGACCCCAGCGAGGGCCGGGTGTTCGACGAGGAGGGTGTGCACCGCATACACACTGGCGGACGCCGCTGCCTCCTCGTCGCCGACCGGTCCCGAACCGTCCGAGTCCTCGACCGCCCAGTCCGGTTCCCGGCCGGTCCCGTCGGTCGGCTCCCCCAGTCGGTCGTCCGGCTCGCCGATCCGTGGACAGACGACGTACGCCTGCCGCCCCGCACGCACCTCCTCGGCCAGGCGCACCCACGTCCGTTCGACCCAGGCGGGTTTGGCGGCCTCGACCACGTGCGAGGTGATGGGGGCCCGTCCGGCGGGTAGCTCGCGCAGGGTCGAGGTCTCCATGTCGCCGAAGACGGTCATCGCGACCGTCCGCGGGATCGGGGTCGCCGTCATGACGAGGACGTGCGGCGGATGGGCACCCTTGGCGCGCAGCGCATCGCGTTGCTCCACCCCGAACCGGTGCTGCTCGTCGACGACGACCAGAGCGAGGTCGTGGAACTCCACGCCCTCCTGAATGAGTGCGTGCGTCCCGACGACGATGCCGGCCGAACCGGTCGCGATGTCGGACAGCGCGCGGCGCCTAGCGGCCGTGGTGAGGCTTCCGGTCAGCAGGACGACCCTCGTGCCGACGTCCGATCCCTGGCCGACACCGTCCTCGAAGGAGAGCATTCCGCCCTCGGCGAGATCGCCCATCATCGCCGTGATCGAGCGGTGATGCTGTTGGGCGAGGACCTCCGTGGGGGCCAGGAGCGCCGCCTGCCCACCGGCGTCGACCGCGGCGAGCATGGCCCGCAGCGCCACGACGGTCTTCCCCGACCCCACCTCCCCCTGCAGGAGCCGGTGCATCGGCCTCTCCCGCGCCATCTCGGCGGCGAGCCGCGCGGCCACCTCCTGCTGCCCGGCTGTCAGCTCGAAGGGCAGCCGGGCGTCGAAGGCGGCCAGGACGCCGTCGGGGACCGGACTGCGTGGGATCGTCCGGTCCCGTGCCTGGTCGGCGCGGCGCCGCGCCAGCGCGACCTGCAGGACGAACGCCTCCTCGAACCGCAGCCGGTCCATGGCCGCGGCGACGTCCGCACGGGATCTCGGGCGGTGCAGCATCCGGAACGCCTCCAGCCGGGTCACCAGACGGTGCCGTTCCCGCACCTCGGGCGGAACGGGGTCCGGGAGGCGCTCGACCTGGTCGAGGACCACCCGGACCGCGATGATGACCGACGAGTTCCGCAGCCGTTCGACCTGCGTGTACAAGGGGAGCAGGCCGGGCTCGTCGTCGGCACGCTCCTCGGCGACGATCTCGACGTCCGGCGACGTCAGCTGGGGACGGCCGTTGAACGTGGTCACCTTGCCGGTCCACACCGCACGCACCCCTGGCGTGAGGGTGCGTTCGCGGCCGTAGGTGCCGAAGAAGGTCACCGGCATCGAGGTGCTGCCGTCGCTGATGGTCACCCGCATGATCGCGTTGCGGCCCACGGCCTTGCGGCGCCGGTCCCGCGGGAAGATCTCCACGGCGGTGATGTCTGCGACGGCGACCAGATGCTCACCCTCACGCGCCGCCGACAGGTCGGACTCGTAGTCGACGTACCGTCTGGGCAGCCAGCCGAGCAGCTCCCCGACCGTCTCGATGCCCCGAGCGCGCAGCCGGGAGGCCGGGTGGTCACCGATGAGCGGTCGCAGAGGCGTCGCCTCCGTGACGGACGGCATGGGCTCGACACTCACCCCCTCATCTCACCACCTGACGCCGACGCCCGTCCTCGCGCCACGTGCGATTTGGGACCCGTCGCCGACTCGGCTACGATTGTGCGGTTGCCTGGAGCGGCTGCGCGCCGCCGGCACGAAGACCTCACGGCACGGCGAGGTCCGGCAGGACCGACACCGTCCATCACACCGCTCACTCACGACCTGTTCACTCAGACCGTTCACTCAAGGAGATCCCCGTGGCTGCCACCTGCGACGTCTGCGGCAAGGGCCCGAGCTTCGGCCACAACATCTCGCACTCGCACCGCCGGACCAAGCGCCGCTGGAACCCGAACATCCAGCGGGTCCGGGCCATGGTGGGCAAGTCGGGCAAGACCCCGAAGCGGCTCAACGTCTGCACCTCCTGCCTGAAGGCCGGCAAGGTCACTCGCTGACCCGGGCACCGCGCACTGGGCAGACCAGCGCACCGCGACAGCCGATCACCCACCGGGGTGGTCGGCTGTTCTCGTGTCCGCTCGCGCGGGTCGCTCCTCGGTCGCCTCGAAGTGGTCCCAGCCGACGACCGCCAGCGGTTCGCCGTCCAGGGTGACGCCCGGCTCGCCCGCTCGCACCGAGCCGATCACGCGCCACGGCGTTCCAGGCGTATGCGGTGGTCCGCTCGCGTGGGGGAAGGTCGCCAGGAGCGAGTGCTCCTCACCGCCGCCGAGGACGTGCCGCCATGCCGCACCGGGCGAGTGGACGGGACCGAGAGCCGCGACGAACGCCTCGTCGAGTACACGTCGGTCGAGGTCGAGAACCACCCCGCCCGCCGTCGCCACCCGACCTGCGTCCCGGACCAGGCCGTCGGAGAGGTCGATCATGGCCGTCGCCCCCGCGTCGGCGGCCATCGGACCGGCCTCCCAGGGCGGACGCGGACGTCGATGGTAGCGACGCCACTGCGACACGGGCGCTAGGTCGCTGCGGCCCACCGCATACGCCTCCAGGCCCGCGCTGGACCAGCCGAGTGAGCCGCACACCGCCAGCACATCACCGGGTCGAGCACCCGAACGCAGCACCGGAGCACGCCCCTGCAGATCCCCCCACATGGTCAAGGAGACCTGCAGCACGCCGTCCGGTGCGGATGAGAGGTCTCCACCCACGATCGTCACGGCCGCGGACCCGCACCACTCCCCCAGGCCTGCGGCGAACTGCTCGACCCAGCTGACCGGGGTCGCGGGATCGGCCGTGACTGTCAGCAGGGCCGCGGTGGCAACCGCGCCCATCGCCGCGATGTCCGAGATGTTCTGCGCCCCGAGCTTGTGAGCGACGTCCGCCGGAGCGGACCAGTCGTCGCGCCAGTCGCGCTCCCGGATCATGGAGTCGGTCGTGACGACGAGCGGGTTCGGCGCCGACACGACGGCCGCGTCGTCTCCGGGCCCCACGACCACGTCGTCGCGGGCTGCGCCCGCCCGCCCACCCGGGCGGCGGAGCAACGGCAGGATCCGGGCGAGGATCGCGTCCTCGCCCAGGCCCGCCAGCGGCGTCACCGGGTTCACCGGATCGGATGCACTCACGTTTTTCCTCACCTGCCTGTGAACGAGGGCCAGGAAGCACGGTAGCGTCTACGCCAGGCACCGGCGCCACCGCCGCGTGTCGTCACACGTCAGGTACTCGACAGTCGCGGAGGGTTCATCCATGGTCCAGGCCTACATCCTGATCCAGACCGAGGTCGGCAAGGCTGCCTCGGTGGCGGAGGCGATCCGACAGATCGAGGGCGTCGCCCTGGCCGAGGACCTCACCGGCCCCTACGACTGCATCGCCCGGGTCGAGTCGGACAACGTCGACGACCTCGGGAAGCTGGTCATCGCCAAGATCCAGGACGTCGACGGCATCACGCGCACGCAGACGTGCATCGTCGTCCACGTCTGACGCCGTTCCGCCAGGGCCGATCCGCGCAGCGTGCTTCGGCCCGCGCTGCGACTCTCGCAGCGCCCCTCCTTCTCTTGACCGCCTGCTCGGCCGCCGTCGAGGTCGCCGCACCCGACCTCGCGACGGACCCCGCCTGTGCGTCCGTCGCCTGGCCGCAGACCGTCTCCGGGCTGGAGCGCACCGCGACCGACCCCGAGGGCTCGTGGGTGGCGGCCTGGGGTGACCCGGCGGTCATCGCGCGCTGCGGCCTGCCCGCGCTCGAGCCGACGACCTTCGACTGCGTCGATGTCGACGGCACCGACTGGGTGGTCCGCGAGCTGTCCGACGGCACCGCCATGAGCACGTACGGCACCGACCCGGCGATCGAAGTCCTCGTCCCCGCCGAGTACGGACCGGGGCCGCTCCTGCTGCCCGCGTTCGGTGCGGTCGTCCGGGACCTTCCGGACAACGGACGCAGCTGCGAGTAACCGGGCGGACCGCGGGTCGGGTCGACCCCAGGCCGCGTTAGCGCAGCCCCATCCGGCGCTCCATCGCCAGTGCGATGAGCTCGTCGATGAGCTCGGAGTAGCCGATCCCGGTGGCGGCCCACATCCGGGGGAACATCGACGTCGGGGTGAACCCGGGCATGGTGTTGACCTCGTTGAGGATCACCTCGCCCGCATCGGTGTAGAAGAAGTCGACCCGGGCCAGACCCTCGCAGCCGGCTGCGTCGAAGGCCTCCGCCGCATACCGCCTGATCACGGCGGAGACCTCGTCGGGCACCTCGGCCGGGGTGGTGAGCTCGACGTCGTCCGCCGCGATGTACTTGGCCTCGAAGTCGTAGAACTCGTGGTTGGCGACGACCCTGGCCTCGCCGACGACGCTCGTGCGCGGCGGCTCGCCGCCATGCCCCTCGAGGACGCCGCACTCGATCTCGCGGCCGCTGATCGCGGCCTCGACGATGACCTTCGGGTCGTGCTCGCGGGCCGCCTCGACGGCCTGCTCCAGCTGCTCCGGGCCGGTGACCTTGGAGATGCCCATCGAGGAGCCGGCCCGCGCCGGCTTGACGAAGACGGGCCACCCGAGGGAGGTTACGGCATCCATGCAGGTGGATCGGTCACGGCGCCACTGCTTGTCGGTGATGACGGTATAGGGGCCGATCGGCAGACCTGCACCCGCGAGCACGACCTTCATCAGGTGCTTGTCCATCATCGCGGCGGACGCGGCGACCCCCGAGCCGACATAGCGGATGTCGGCGAGGTCGAACAGGCCCTGGATCGTGCCGTCCTCGCCGAACGGCCCGTGCAGCAGCGGGAACACCACGTCGACCTCGCCGAGGTCACGCGGCAGCTCGCCCGGCTCGACGACGATGAGGGTCCGGTCGTCGGTGCTGGTCGGCACGAGGACGTGCGGTGCGTCGCGATCCACCTGGGGTGTCTGGGACGCGGTCAGCCGCAGCGGCTCGGGGTCGTCGGCCACCGTGACCCAGCGTCCGTCGGGGGCGATGCCGATCGGCACGACGTCGTAGGTCTCCCGGTCGATGGCGCTGAGGAAGCTGGCGGCGGTGGAGCACGACACCGCGTGCTCGCTCGAGCGGCCCCCGAACACGACGGCGACCCGGACCCTGCGGGGGGTCGGGTCGGGTTCGGTCCTGGGGTCGGCATCGGTCGTCGGGTCGGTACCGGTGGAGGCGCTGACGACGGGCGCGGCTGGCTCGGACATCGCCACCGAGCCTAACCGCTCTCCTAGGCTGGAGCGGTGCACGACGAACCCGATCACTCCTCGACGTCCGCC
>JBAUUB010000371.1:0-1527 GCA_049582485.1 Dermatophilaceae bacterium | reverse complement strand
GACCTGGCCCTGTCGGGTGTTCAGGAAGACGGCCGTCAGGGCGGCCAGGGCGAGCGCGGACAGGACCGCCAGGGTCGTGGCGATGCCGCGCCGTAGCGGGTCGGGGAGCACGCGCGCCATTGTGGCAGGAGACAATGAGGGCATGCCGCTCTACCGCGACGCCGCGATCGTGCTGCGCACCCACAAGCTGGGTGAGGCCGACCGCATCGTCACGCTGCTCACCCGGGGGCGGGGCAAGGTGCGGGCGGTCGCCAAAGGCGTGCGCCGCACCAGGTCCAAGTTCGGCGCGCGGCTCGAGCCGGGGATGGTGGTCGACGTGCAGTGCTACGAGGGACGCAACCTCGACACGGTGACCCAGGCCGAGGGGCTGGCCTCCTACGGTGAGGCCATCTCGCACGACTACGACGCCTGGACGGCAGCCAACGCGATGCTGGAGACCGCCGACCAGCTGACCTCCGAGCAGGAGCCCGCGCTGCAGCACTTCGTGCTGCTGGCCGGCGGCCTCGCCGCTCTGGCCTCGGGGGTGCACGCCCCGCGGATGGTGCTCGACTCATACCTGCTGCGAGCCATGGCGATCGCCGGCTGGGCCGCGAGCTTCCACGACTGTGCCCGGTGCGGCGCCGAGGGTCCGCACCGGGCGTTCAACGTCGCCGTCGGCGGCGCGGTCTGCCCGGTCTGCCGACCCACTGGGTCCGCCGCCCCCGCGCCGGAGACCCTGGTCCTGCTGGGTGCGCTGATGAGCGGTGACTGGGTCGACGCCGAGCACAGTCTGCCGCGGCACCGGACCGAGGCGAGCGGGCTCGTCGCCGCATACCTGCAGTGGCACCTGGAGCGCAGCGTCCGCTCCCTGGGCTATCTCCGCTGACGTGCACCGCGCTCTGGCATGATGCAGCAGGTGGCCGGCAAGGACGTGGAGGACCCCGCAGTGCAGCCCCCGTTCCGGCACCCGAGCGGGGCAAGGCCCCCCGAGATCCCCGCGCAGTTCGTGCCGAGGCACGTCGCCGTGGTGATGGACGGCAACGGCCGCTGGGCCAACGAGCGCGGCCTGCCCCGGGTCGAGGGACACCGCATGGGGGAGGCCTCCCTGCTCGACGTGGTGGCCGGTGCCATCGAGATCGGGGTGACGCACCTGAGCGCCTACGCGTTCTCGACCGAGAACTGGCGTCGCTCACCCGAGGAGGTGCGCTTCCTCATGGGCTTCAACCGTGACGTGATCCGGCGCCGCCGTGACGAGATGCATGCCTGGGGGGTGCGCGTGAAGTGGTCGGGCCGGGCGCCGAGGCTGTGGCGCTCGGTCCTGAAGGAGCTGCGCATCGCCGAGGAGCTGACCCGGCACAACACGGTCCTCACCCTCACCATGTGCGTCAACTACGGAGGCCGCGCCGAGATCGGCGACGCGGTGCGTCGCATCGGGGAGGAGGTCGCGGCTGGGCGGCTGGACCCGTCCCGGATCGACGAGCGCACCGTCGCGCGGCACCTCTACGACCCGCAGATGCCGGACGTCGACCTGTTCCTGCGGTCGTCGGG
>JBAUUB010000370.1:0-2638 GCA_049582485.1 Dermatophilaceae bacterium | reverse complement strand
AGCGGACGCGGTAGCCCCTTCAGCTCGAACGTGGGCTTCGTCGGCGCGGAGAACTACGCAGCCCTGCTTACCGAAGAGGGACTGTCCCGGCAGGACTTCATGATCTCCCTGCGCAACACCTTCTACTACGTCCTCGGAGTCGTCCCCGTACAGACGATGCTCGCACTCTTCCTCGCGGTCGTCGTCAACCAGAAGTTCCTCAAGGGACGCACCTTCTTCCGGACGGCGTTCTACTTCCCGTCGGTGGTCTCCTCGGTGGCCATCTCGCTCGTCTTCCTGTACCTCTTCACGGGAACCGGCGCGATTAACAAGGTGCTCTCCAGCGTCGGCATCATCGGCCCCAACTGGCTCGACGACGCTCGCGGAGTCATCCACCTCATCGGAGACGCCGTCGGGATCTGGAGCATCGACTCACCCCCGGCCACGCTCGTGGAGACATCGGTGATGAGCCTCTCCCTCTGGGAGTGGTTCCGGGGACCGAGTATCGCCCTGTCCGCGATCATGATCCAGGTCATCTGGACGACGGCGGGGACCTTCATGCTGATGTTCCTCGCCGGCCTCCAGGACCTGCCTTCGGAGGTCGAGGAGGCGGCCATGGTCGACGGCGCGAACCGCTGGCAGCGGTTCAGGAACGTCACCGTTCCCCACCTTCGGCCGACCATCCTCCTGGTGATCACACTCGGGATCATCGGCACGTGGCAGGTCTTCGACCAGATGTACGTCATGACCCAAGGCGGCCCATCCAAGACCACCCTGACCCCCGCATACCTGTCGTATGTCGCGGCCTTCCGCCAGCAGCAGTGGGGCCAGGGGGCGGCGATGGCGTTCATCCTGTTCGCGCTGATCTTCGTACTCACCTCCGCGCAGCGGTGGGTCCTGCGTGACAAGGACGAGGCGGCGAGGAAGAAGGGCACCCGCGCCCAGCGCCGAGCCGCTCGGAAAGCGCAGAGAGCAGAGGCACGCTCATGACGACGACGACGCAGGGTGGTACGCGTCCGCCCGAGGCCGCCCGGCAGCTGAAGCGCACAGTGGACGACGGCAACCGCCTTGGCCGGAGCAGCGCCGGGAAGAAGGTCGCCGTTTACCTGGCTTTGGTCTTCTTCGCGCTCATCTACATCTTTCCGTTCTTCATCCAGGTCGCGACCTCCTTCAAGACCAACGCCGACGCGGTCAACAACCCGCTGAACCTCATCCCGGACCCCTTCACAACCGCCGCCTTCGAACGCCTGGCAGAGACCAACTTCCCCACCTGGTTCCGCAACTCGGTGGTCGTCACGCTCCTGGTCACGGTCGGGAGGGTCTTCTTCGTCTCCCTCGCCGGGTACGCGTTGGCACGCCTGAAGTTCCGGGGGCGCGGGGCCCTGTTCACCGCGGTCCTCGCGGTGTTGGCAGTCCCAGGGATCGTGCTGCTCATCCCAAAGTTCCTCATTCTGAACTACCTCGGGATCTACAACACCTTCCCAGCGCTGTTCGTCCCACTCCTGGTCGACGCGGCCGGCGTGTTCATCATGAAGCAGTTCTTCGAGACCATTCCGCCCTCGGTCGAGGAGGCTGCCCGGATCGACGGTGCCGGCACGTTCCGGATCTTCTGGTCGGTGGTGCTGCCGATGGCCAAGCCCGCGCTGATCACGATCACCATCCTGTCGTTCCAGGGGTCGTGGAACGAGCTCGGCCATTTCATCATCGCTGCGAACGACCCGGAACTCTTCACGCTCACCCGAGGCGTTGGGCAGCTCACCTCTGGTGGGCTCGGATCGGGAAGCCAGTTCCCCATCTCGATGGCGTCCGCGCTGCTCATGACCATTCCGACAGCGATGGTCTTCATCATCTTCCAGCGGTTCTTTACGCAGGGAGCCAACGTCGGCGCCGAGAAGGGCTGAAGAACTCACCACGCCGAGCGACCGCGCGTTCGACGCCTCCGACAGCGGTCACGAGGAGCCCCCGGTGCCGGGAACCGCCGGGGGCTCCTACGGGTTCTCCGTGCGGCAGGGATCAGCCGATGAGGATGCCGGCGATGGCCGCACTCATCAGGTTCGCGAGCGTCGCCGCCAGGATCGCCCGGATCCCCATCTGCGCGATCTCCCCCCGACGCTCCGGAGCCAGCCCGCCGAGGCCGCCGAGAAGGATGCCCAGCGACCCGAGGTTGGCGAACCCGGTGAGGGCGAAGGTGACGACAGCCTGCGTCTTCGCCGAGTACGTGTCGATGACCGGCGCGAAGTTGGAGAATGCGACGAACTCGTTGACGACGATCTTCTGCCCGACGAAGCTGCCGGCGTCGAGCGCCTCGGCCCAAGGAACGCCGATGAGGAGCATGAGGGGCGCGAACACGTAGCCCAGGATCAGCTCGAAGGTCAGGTCCTCGATGCCGACCAGGCCACCCAAGGTCCCCAGGATCAGGTTGATGAGGGCGATGAGGGAGATGAACGCGAGCAGCATCGCCCCGATCGTCGCCGCCAGACGCAGACCGTCCGCGGCTCCGCCGGCGGCGGCGTCGATGGTGTTGCGGTATCCCAGGTCCGAGGTGAGGTCCTCCTCGTCCCCGTCAGGCGCAGCCTCTCCCTCGCCGGCCGTAGCCGGTTGCGCGGAGTCGGCCGAGGCGGTCGCCGTCGAGGTGGTCACCGGACGACGAGCCGACGAC
>JBAUUB010000369.1:0-2565 GCA_049582485.1 Dermatophilaceae bacterium | reverse complement strand
CACCCGGACCCCGAGAGCCAGATCACCGCGGTCCGCACCGTCCTCGCCGACGTCGACGCGACCGACGTCAAGGAGATCATCGTCGTCAACAAGGCCGACATCGCCGACCCGGAGGTGCTCGACCGGATCCGCCGCCACGAGAAGCACTCGATCGCGGTCTCGGCCCGCACCGGCGCCGGCATCGAGGAGCTCCAGCGCCTGATCGCCGACGAGCTGCCGCAGCCGGACGTGCTCGTCTCGGTGCTCGTCCCCTACGAGGAGGGTCAGCTCGTCTCCCGCGTTCACGAGGAGGGCGAGCTGCTCGCGTCCGAGCACGAGGAGGCCGGCACCCGCCTGACCGCCCGGGTCAACGAGGACCTCGCCGGTGAGCTCTCGCGGTTCGCCGTCTGACGGCGCCTCCGACCCGGCGGCCTCCGCCGCAGCCGGCCCGGACGAGAGCCGAGCCGGTATGCGGCCCGCACCACCGCATACCCCCGACCTGCCCGAGGGGGTCGACGAGGTGCGGGTCCAGCGTCCGGACGAGCTGGGCGAGGTCATGGCCCTCGGCGACCTCGCGTTCGGTCCGGAGGAGGGCATCGGCGCGCTGATCGCCGATCTGCAGGCCGACCCGGCGTTCTCCGGGCAGTCCTACGTCGCGACGGCCGGCGGGCGCATCGTCGGCCACACGATGCTCACCCGCGCCTGGGTCGACACCGAGGACCGCCTCCTGACCATCGCGCTGCTCAGCCCGCTCGCCGTGCACCCCGACTGGCAGCGCCGCGGGATCGGCCGCGTCGTCGTCTCGTATGCGGTGGCCCGGGCCGCCGAGAGCGGCGCCCCGGGCGTGGTGCTGGAGGGCGACCCGGCGTACTACTCGCGGCTCGGCTTCGAGCCCGCCGAGCCCTGGGGGCTGCTGCGCCCGTCGGTGCGCATCCCGGTCCCGGCGTTCCAGTGGGTGCGGCTGCCGACGCACGAGCCGTGGATGCGTGGGCGGGTCGTCTACCCGGACGTGTTCTGGCGGCACGACGCCGTCGGCCTGCGCGGCCACCGCGGCGCCGGCCGGAGCCTGGAGGTCACGACCGTCACGCTCGGCGCACGCGACCTGCCGAGGCTCGTCCGGTTCTATGCGGCGCTGCTCGAACGACCCGTGCCGGGGCGCGTCGAGCAGGCCGGAGCCGACTGGATCTCGATCGAGGACCCCGACGGTGGCATCGCCATCGCCGTCCAGCTCGAGCCGGAGCAGGAGCGCGTCACGTGGCCGGCGGCACCGGGCGAGCAGCACATGCAGGTCCACCTCGAGATCCGGGTCGACCACCTCGACCGCGCGGTCGAGCACGCTCTCGCGTGCGGCGCCGTGCTCGCCGGGCACCAGCCCCAGGACGACGTGCGGGTCTGCCTCGACCCGGAGGGGCACCCGTTCTGCCTCTGGGTGGCGACCGACTGACGGCCCGGCGTGTGCGCTGCGACATCCCGCGCTTAGCCGCATGACCTGCCTAGACTCGATAGGCAAAGCCGCGGGTCGACATCGACCAGCGGTAGTCACTCGAAAGGAGATCCCACGATGGGTGAAATCATCGGCATCATCATCGCGGGCGCCATCATCGGCGCGCTCGCACGGCTGTTCATGAAGGGCGACCAGAACCTCGGCGTCCTGTGGACGATCATCCTCGGTGCGCTCGGTGCCCTTGCCGGCACCTTCGTGGCGAGCCTGTTCGGTGTCGAGGAGACCTCCGGCATCGACTGGATCCGGTGGATCATCTCGATCATCCTCGCGATCGTCTTCATCTCCGCCTACCTCGCGATCCGAGGACGCTCGAAGAGCGTCTGACCGCATCGGTCCCTCGCTCACGCGACGGACGAGGCACGACATCGGGAGGGGCCGGCGCACTGCCGGCCCCTTTCGTGTGCTCTCCGGACGGGCCGCAAGCGCCTAGGATCGGCGGCTGTGGCGACCTATCCGCGGCAGCTGACGACCGAGCGTCTCGTCGTGCGCGCACCCCGCGAGGCCGACCGCGACCTGTGGGTGCGGCTGCACCGCGACCCGAGCCTGTACCGTCACGCCCCGTGGGCGCTCGCCCCGAGCGACGCCGCGGCCGCAGAGCACTTCGACGCGGTGCGCGCACACTGGGACGAACACGGCTTCGGCTACCACGTCGTCGAGCGCCGCGCCGACGGTGGCGAGGCGACCGGTAGCGAGGGGATCGGTGGCAAGCCGATCGGCGTCGGGGGGCTGCGATCCGAGCGCGGGGGAGAGCTGAACCTGTACTACCGCTTCAGCGGTGCCGCCCAGGGGGAGGGGTATGCGCGCGAGGCCGCCCGCGTCTGGGTCGCCGCGGGCGTGGAGCACCTCGACGGGACGGTGACCGCGGTCGTCAAGGAGCACAACGTCGCGTCGGTGCGC
Organism: Dermatophilaceae bacterium; assembly: GCA_049582485.1. Classification (GTDB taxonomy): domain Bacteria; phylum Actinomycetota; class Actinomycetes; order Actinomycetales; family Dermatophilaceae; genus F2B08. The sequence goes on along the minus strand of JBAUUB010000369.1, from coordinate 185 downwards.
ACCGCCCTGACCGCGGGACTGGGGCGGGCCGGCACCCGGCACGCCGACGGCGACCCCGTCGGCGACGCGCCGTCGGTCCTGCTGCGGGCGCCGCGCATCGAGGTCCACGGCGAGAACGGGTTCAGCGCCGCCCTGCGTGCCGACGTGCTCGACCTGTGGTGCCGCGTCACCGCGTCCGGGGGTGC
>JBAUUB010000368.1:0-9112 GCA_049582485.1 Dermatophilaceae bacterium | reverse complement strand
GCAGGCCTCGGTGGTGATCGTGAAGCCGGGTGGAACCGGGATGCCGAGGTTGGTCATCTCGGCCAGGTTCGCACCCTTGCCGCCGAGGAGGTCCTTGTCCTCCATGCTGCCTTCGGTGAAGTCGTAGACGTAGCGGGTCATCGGCCAGCCCTCCTCAGGGGTACTGCAGGACGTTCAAGACTTGGTACTACACATAGTAGTAGTCAGCGGACGTCGAGGCGCCAGGAGGTCCCCTCGCGCGCGAAGCCGATCCGCTCGTAGTAGGGCGCGACCATGTCGGGTGGGGTGCGCACGGTGTTGAAGCCCCGATCCGTGAAGAGCCCGGACCTGCGGTAGACGAACTCACCGGGAGTGAAGTCCCGGTATTTCGGTGTCACGTAATCGAGTTCGATCTGGGCGACCCCGTCGCCATCGTCGCGGACGACGACCACCCCGACGGTCTCGTCGCCCTGCAGGACGAGGTATGTGAAGCGGTCCTCCCGGGCGTCGATCCGGCCGTCGGGGGAGGCCACCTCGCCGAAGAAGTGCGGGAAGAAGTGTCCGATCTCACCCTCGTGGGTCCGCACGAAGTGCTCGAGGTAGGCGTCGCTCTCGTCGACCTCGACGACGGCGTAGGCGTCCTCGTCGTGCCGTTCCCGCAGCAGCTTGGTGATGAAGAAGATGTTGATGCCGGCCAGCACGATGTTCATGGCCACCATCGGCCACACCTCGATGACCGAGTTGAAGAAGACGAGGACCAGGCAGGCGATGAGGTTGAGGATCCGCAGCCGCAGCACCCTGGCCTGCAGCAGGGAGAAGATCAGCAGTGCCGAGCCGGCCCAGCCGACGGCGTCGATCCAGCTCACGAGGTGGCGCCCTCCGCACCGTTCCACGCCCAGCGAACGGAGATCTGCGCGGTCACCGTGCTCTCGCCCGGGGCGACGGACAGGCTGCTCCCCATCGCCTCGGCGCGTGCGGCGAACGGTCGGGGCTCCGGCCCGCTGACGTGGTCGCCGATCCAGACCACGTCCCCCAGCGTGCGGCCGGCGAACCGCGCATACTCCTCGGCTCTGGCCCGGGCGTCCTCGAAGGCGCGCTCCCGAGCGGTCGCGAGCAACGGCGTTGGGTCCGAGATGGCCAGTGAGATGCCGTCGATGAGGAGCGCGTCGCCGGCCGCCTCGACCGCTCGGTCGAGGACGTCGCTCACCCGGTCGAGGTTGCGGATACCGACACGCAGGGTGTGGAAGCCGGTGAGCCGGCTCGTCACCTGGCCCCGGTCGTCGTAGCGGTGGTGGATGCCGCTCGAGGTGGTGCTCACGTCCCGGTCTGCGACTGCGGCGTCTGCGAGGACGGCGCGCACGGCTGTGATGACGGAGTCGACCTCGCGCAGCGTGGCCGAGACGCTCTCACCCTCGCGGGTGACGCGCAGCTCCAGGTTGACCATGTCCGGGACGGCGCTGGCGCTGCCGGTGCCCGTGACGTCGACGCACGAGGGCAGGATGTTCGTCATGGATACGAACTATGCCGCACGGGGGAGCGGTGGGGAACGGGCCGGCGGCAACGTGTCGCCGCGCGGTCCGGTCGCACTCCTGCGCGCGGGGTTCGTCGCCGCGGTGGTGGCTCAGCTGTGGGTCCTCTACCTCTATGTGCCCAGCGGCTCCGACGCCGTGTCCGTCCCGCACGCGGACAAGGTGGTCCATGCGCTGGTGTTCGCGCTGCCGGCCCTCCTCGGCGTGCTCGCCGGGCTCCGGCCCTGGCTCGTCGGCGCGGTCCTCGCCGTCCACGCGCCGGTGAGCGAGGTCGTCCAGCATCTCTGGATCCCCGGACGTGCCGGTGACCCGTGGGACGTCATCGCCGACCTCGTCGGTGTGGTGCTCGGCCTGGCGGTCGGCGTGCTGCTGCGTCGCCGCCGTCACGACGTGATCGGGAGGGCCCCGGCGGCGGTAGACTAATGGGTCCGCCTCATCATTCGGCCCGCGTGTGTTTCCGTGCGATGCGACTGACGCGCGGATGCACCCACCCCCCGATGTTGATGTGATTGGACCACCCATGGCTCGCCCTCCCAAGAAGAGCGCCGGCAAGAAGACGGACACCGCCGGCACCCAGAAGAAGGCGCGCTGGACCCCGGACCAGAAGGCTGCCGCCAAGAAGCTCAAGGCAGCCGGCGGCCCGAAGAAGCCGCACCGCAAAGGCGGGTCCCCATCGGGTCCGGCCCGAGAGGAGCGCCGCGAGCCGCGCGAGTACCAGAAGCGCGAGGACCGGCCGTACCGCGGACGCGACGACCGTCCCCGCGGCGAGCGGAGCGAGTACCGCAGCCGGGATGACAGGGGTGGCGACCGCCGTGAGTACCGCGCTCGGGACGACCGCGGGGACTATCGCCAGCGTGACGACCGATCTGACTACCGGGGCCGGGACGAGCGTCGCGACTACCGGGGACGGGACGATCGAGCTGACTACCGCCAGCGCGATGACAGGCGGGACTTCCGTGGGCGCGACGACCGCGGTGACTACCGCCAGCGTGACGACCGGCGTGATTTTCGTGCGCGCGACGACCGACGTGACTACCGCCAGCGCGACGACCGTTCCGGCTACCAGGGACGTGACGACCGCTCCGGCTACCGCGGCCGGGACGACCGCCCGTACCGCAGCGACCGTGCCGACCGCCCGTACCGCGAGGACCGGGACGACCGTGCGCGCACCGGCCGCAGTGATGACCGTCGACGCGATGACCGCCCGTACAGGAACGACCGTGCGCGCGACGACCGAGGTGACTATCGCCAGCGCGACGACCGCCGACGCGACGACCGCGCCGACGCGCCACCCACCTGGGAGGAGGCCGAGGCCGAGCGTGCGGAGGCGGACACCTACGTGCGTTACTCCGGCGCCAGGGCCAGTGGCCCGGCGAAGGTCACCGACGACAACGGCTTCGCGGCGATGGGTCTGCCCATGGTCCTGGTCGAGCGCCTGGCCCGGGACGGGATCACCGAGCCCTTCGCGATCCAGTCGACGACGATTCCCGACGCTCTCGCCGGTCGGGACGTCCTCGGTCGCGCCCAGACCGGATCGGGCAAGACCCTGGGGTTCGGCCTGCCGCTGCTCACCCGCCTGATGGGGAGCAAGTCCAGGCCGAAGCGCCCTCGGGCCATCGTCCTGGTCCCGACCCGCGAGCTCGCGATGCAGGTCAACGACGCTCTCGAGCCTCTGGCCGTCGCGAGCGGGCTGCGCTGCCGGCTCGTCGCCGGAGGCTTGTCCTACACGGGGCAGATCAGCGCACTCGACCGTGGGGTCGACGTGCTCATCGCCACCCCCGGCCGTCTCAAGGACCTCCGCGAGCGCGAGGCGGTCGACTTCTCGGCCGTGGAGGTGACCGTCCTCGACGAGGCCGACCACATGGCCGACATGGGCTTCATGGTCGACGTCTCGACGATCCTGGACGAGATCCCGACCGACGGTCAGCGCCTCCTGTTCAGCGCCACACTCGACAACGGTGTCGACCAGGTCGTCGAGCGCTACCTCACCGACCCCGTCGAGCACGGCGTCGACGACGTGGGTGCCTCGGTCGAGACGATGAGCCACTTCGTCTTCCTCGTCGGGCCCCAGGACAAGAAGACCGTCACCGCCGAGCTCGCCAACCGCACCACCCGCACCATCGTCTTCGTCCGCACCAAGCTCGGAGCCGACCGGGTCGCCAGCGAGCTTCAGGACCGCGGCGTCCGCGCCGCGGCCCTCCACGGCGGGCTGACCCAGTCGGTCCGGAACCGGGTGCTCGGTGCGTTCCGCGAAGGCCACCTACCCGTGCTCGTCGCTACCGACGTGGCAGCCAGAGGCATCCACGTCGACGATGTCTCCCTCGTGCTCCAGGTCGACCCGCCCGCCGACCACAAGGACTACCTCCACCGGTCGGGGCGGACCGCCAGGGCGGGTGAGCTCGGCACGGTCGTGACGATCGCCCTACCCCACCAGCGCCGCACCATGGAGCGGATGGTTGCCGCGGCCGGCCTCGACATCTCCCCGGTGGCCGTCCGCCCCGGCGACGCCCTGATCGACGCGGCAGGGGGCAGCCCGCCTTCCGGACACTCGGTTGCCGACGAGGTCGCCGCCGTGCTGGCCCCCAAGCAGCGTGGACACCGCCGCGGCCACCCGGCCCGCACTCCCGGCGGTGGCGGCCGGCCCCGGTTCGGCAAGGGCGGGCGCTCCGGCGACCGTCGACCGCCACGGCAGGACCGGCGCGGCGACCGGTAGTGGGTGCGGTTCGGTGCGGGGCACCGAGCCGCGTTTGCCATGATGGGTCCATGGCGGACGAGAGGCTCACCGGGCGGCTGCTCGTCGCGACACCGCAGATCGAGGAGGGGATCTTCGCCCGCAGCGTCATCCTCGTCCTCGACCACTCCGAGGCCGGCGCCCAGGGGGTCATCCTCAACCGTCCTCTCGAGGCCGATGTCGACGCCGTCCTGCCGGGCTGGCAGGAGCTCGCCACCGCGCCGCCACGGGTGTTCCACGGCGGGCCGGTTCAGACCGACTCGGCCCTGGGCCTCGTGGCCGTCCCTGGCGAGGGTGACGCGCCCATGGCGATCCGTCGGCTGTTCGGCGGGATCGGCGTCCTCGACCTCGATGCCCCACCGCCCCTCGTGGCCTCCGAGGTCACCGGGCTGCGCATCTTCGCGGGCTATGCCGGCTGGACCGGTGGTCAGCTCGACGGCGAGGTCCGCACCGGCAGCTGGTATGTCGTCGACGCCGAGGCCCGGGACCCCTTCAGCGACGATCCGGACGGGCTGTGGGTGCGTGTTCTGCGTCGTCAGCGCGACGCGCTCGCCTTCGTCTCGACCTACCCCGTCGACCCTTCGCTGAACTGAGCCGGGCACGGTCGATCGAGGCGCTCGCGGGCGACCACCGCATACAGTTGGAGGATGCAGGCATCCCAGATCCCGCTGGAGCAGCCCCAGGCGCCGACGAGCGAGCCCGGGACCTCGACCTCGGTCCTCGAGCGTGAGGAGACCCGTGCCCACGAGGAACTCTGGGAGCCGGGCGATCACGAGCGCTTCGCGCACTATGTGCGCAAGGAGAAGATCGTCGAGAGCGCCGTCACCGGCGAGCCGGTCGTCGCGCTCTGCGGCAAGGTGTGGGTCCCCGGGCGCAACCCCGACCGCTTCCCCGTCTGCCCGATGTGCAAGGAGATCTACGAGGGTCTGCGGGCACCCCAGGACGGCGGCGACTGAGGGGCCATAGCCTGCATCAGGTTCCCCGCACCGTCGGTCGGATGGCTGAGGGAACCTTGTCGCCCAGTTGACCGCCCTCTAGTCTGACGCTGAGCGAGGGAGTCCTATGGGTGTGCGTTCTGACCAGCCCTTGGCGACGCCGGGACGACGACGGGCCCGGTGATGGCGTCGCGGCCGCGTGCCCTGTCGGTGCGCCCTGGACCGACGACGGGAGAGAACGACGTCATCCTGGCCGAGATCGACGCGACCCGTCTTGGACGGACTCCGGCGGCACCTGTCACCACCTCCTCGGACGACGGGCTTTCCGACGCGCCCGCCGCCGCCGTCGCCGATGGGACACGTCGTGGTCTCCTTTGGTGGATCCCCCTTCTGTCGGCGTCCATAGCGCTCATCTGTGGGGTGAGCGCCTCCCTGGTGGCTCATCAGGTTCAGGTCCGACAGCTCTATGACCGCGTCGATCTCCGCCTTCAGGACGCCGTGACCGAGCTCGCCTGGCTCTCTCGGCAGGCGCAGGATCCCGTGTCGGGCGAGCCCATCACCACCGTGACGGCTCTGCTCGACAGATATCTGGTCAGCCACTTCACTCAAACCGGTGAGGCCGTGCTGGTCTATCACGAAGGTTCCCTGCACGACTCGTCGTTGGCGCGATACCCGCTCGACGCCCTGCCGCCCGAGCAGGACCGCCCCTGGAACGCGGACGTTCGCGCCGCACAACCCACCACCTCCGCGGGAGTGTTCGCCACTCCCTCAGGACAGGCCCGCTACGCGGCTCACCCTGTCAGGGTCGGATCCGACGCCGGCATGGTCGTGACGGTCCTCCTTCCGGCCCGTGAGCTCTCGGACTACCGTCGTCAGCTGTGGGTCATGCTTGCGGGTTCGGTGCTGCTGGCGTGTGCTGCCGGGTGTGTCTCCTGGCTCCTCACGCGGCGCCTGCTCAGACCCGTCCTCGAGGTCACGTCCGCGGCACGGACGGTCGCTCGCGGCAGCCTGACACCGCGGGTCCTAGAGCCGGGCCACGGGGAGACCGCGGACATGGCCCGTGCCGTCAACTCGATGCTCGATCGCATCGAGACGATGCTCGCGAGTCAGAAGAGATTCGTCCGGCGCACCAGTCACGAGCTGCGTGATCCACTCACCGTGTGCCAAGGGCATCTCGAGCTCCTCAGGGATGGAATCAGTGACGAGAAGGCGGCGCTGCCGATCGTCTTCGACGAGCTCGCACGGATGGGCCGCATCGTCGACGATCTGCAGGTCCTGGCCGATGCGGGCCACCGGGACTTCATCATTCCGGCTGAGGTCGAGGTCGAGGAGCTGACTCATGAGCTGCTTGTCAAGGCAGCAGCCCTGGCCCGGCGCCAGTGGACCCTGGACGGCGCCGCGACCGGAACGGTGCGGGCCGACCGACACCGACTGACCGAAGCCGTCCTGAACCTCGTGCATAACGCCGTCATGCATACGCAGGAATCGGATGTCATCGCCATCGGTAGCTCGGTCAACGGCAACCGATGGCGACTATGGGTCCGGGACACCGGGATCGGCGCGGACCCGCAACAGGACCTGTTCCGGCCCAGTGTTCGGGGGGCCGGCTCGCGCAACCGCTACCAGGGCTCTGGGCTGGGTCTGGCAATCGTCGGACTCATCGCCGAGGGCCACGGGGGTTCGGCGGAGATCCTTACGGCACCTCTCGAGGGGTTCACGGCGACACTCGACCTTCCGGTCGTTGCAGGAGGCGACGGTCCGTCACCGCTCGGCGAGGCATCGCCGTGACCCGGATCCTGATCGTCGAGGACGATCCGCACGTCGCCTCGTTCGTCGCCAAAGGACTTCATGCCACGGGCTTCGTCGCCGACGTCATCGGCGACGGTGCGGCTGTTCTGTTGGAACTCGATCGCGCCCCGTACGACCTGATGATCCTGGACATGGGCCTGCCGGGGGCGGACGGGCTCGACGTGCTGCGGCGGGTCCGGGAGTCGGGGAACGTCGTCCCGGTCATCGTGCTCACCGGAAACACCGACCGCGACGCGGTGGCATGCCTGGAAGCCGGTGCCGATGACTACATGCGCAAACCGTTCCACTTCGGCGAGCTGTTGGCCCGCGTCCGAGCCCGACTCCGAGACTCCCGCGCGCACGACAGCACCTCGTTGCGGCTCCAGGTCGGCGCCATTCATCTCGACTTGCGCACGCGTCGGGCGCGCGTCGCCGAGCGTGACATCGACCTGACGAGTAGGGAGTTCGCTCTCCTCGAGACCTTCATGCGCCACCCGGACCAGGTGCTGACCAGGGAGCAGCTGCTCTCTCAGGTCTGGGGATACTCGTTCGACCCTGGTTCCAACCTCGTCAACGTCTATGTCAACACGCTTCGCAAGAAGCTCGGTCAGGACGTCTTCGAGACCGTGCGTGGAGCGGGATACCGTATGCGCCGCTGACCTGGCGAACCGTTCACCTTCGACCCAGCAAAGGTTTGTCCAATATGCGGTCAACGGAGTGTAAGGATCTCTTCACTTCGTCCTGATCGACCCTTGATGATCCGGCACCACGCTGGGTTCAGGCGCGACTGCGCCAGAAGAACGGGGTTGGATCATGGCTGGTCGTCACACACAGGTACGCGTAGTGCGTCGTCCGCGTTCGTCCTCACGTCGGCGCAGCCTGATGTTGCGCGTGGCGCCGGTGCTGGCGCTGTTGCTCGTCGTGCCGATGCTGGCGGTGCAACCGAGCGCGGCTGCGAGCCTGACGTTCCACGTCACGAGCACCGTCGACGCCCTCGACGCCCAGGTCGGCGACGGTGCCTGCGCCACCGCCGCCGGCGAGTGCACACTCAGAGCCGCGGTCCAGGAGGCCAACGCCACGACCACTCCGGACACCGTCGTCGTGGCGGGCGGGGAGTACCGGCTCACCCTCGCCCCGGCCGGATCAAACCTCGACGACTCCGGCGATCTCGACGTCCTCGCGCCGCTGACCCTGACCGGGTCCGGGTCGGTGGCGACCGTGATCCGCGGTGGACCGCGTCCCGAGTCGGCACCCCCCGAGCAGAGCGGCATGGACCGGCTCATCGAGCTCCACGAGACCGCGGGCACGGTATCGATCGCCGGCGTGACGCTGACCGAGGGCTGGAGCGCCGAGGAGGGCGGCGCTCTGCGGAGCGTTGCGGTCGGCCCGCTGCGCCTCACCGATGTCACCGTCACGGACAGCAGCAGCGAGTCCGAGGGCGGCGGCATCTACTACGCCATGGGCGCCCTGACCCTCACCCGGTCCACGGTGAGCGGCAACTCGGCCCGTGGCGGCGGGGGCTTGTACGGTGGCGGCGAACCCACGCCCAGTGGACAGGGCGCCCGTCTCACCGTCACCGACTCCTCGATGACGGGCAACACTGCGACCTCCCACGGAGGCGGTGTGGCCGCAGAGGGTGCCACCACCGTGACGATCAGCGGCACGACGATCGCCGATAACTTCGCCGAGAGCCACGGTGGCGGCTTCGCCGTCTCGGGCCGGTCGTCCCTGTCGCTCACCGGCGGGGTGGTCGAGGCGAACCGAACACCGGGCGACGGCGGCGGCGGCGCGGTCGCGTCCGAGGGGTCCACTACGGTGCGCGGGACGACCTTCCGGCAGAACCTCGCGGGTCTTCCCGTGGGGGTGGAGATCACCGACGGAAGCGGCGCGGGACTGACCACCTCGGGCACAGGCGCCGTCACCATCGAGGACGCATTGTTCGAGGGCAACGACGCGACCGCAGAGGGCGGGGGGATGTACCTCGGCAGCGCCGGAGCTGTCCTGGTGCAGGACACGGAGGTCCGGGCCAACCGGGCCGGCGCGGGAGCAGGCATCGAGAACGCCGGCATGAGTGTGACGCTGACCCGGCTGCACATCCACGACAACCACGCCGAACTCGACGGCGGCGGGATCGAGAGCCAGGGCAGCGG
>JBAUUB010000367.1:0-13376 GCA_049582485.1 Dermatophilaceae bacterium | reverse complement strand
TTCGCCGACCGGGCGGGACGGTTATCCACAAGACCCGTGCGACGCATACCGATCGATCGGGATCCGGGACGGACCTCGGGCAGGCGGATGCGATCGCGCGCGGCGAACCTCCCCAGGGTACCCGCTGGCGGGTGGACACGCGAAAACGCTACTCGCAGCCGACGCCGTCAGTGGGTCCGCGACGCGACGCGGACTGTCATCCGCAACGTCCGAGGGTCAGGGCTTGGGACTCTGGCGTCCGGTGCCCGAGCCCGACCGCGACTGGAGCGACCAGACCATCGCCCCCACGACGATGCCGAGCCCTCCGCCCATCGCCGCGCCGAGAGCGAGTCCCGACGCTCCGCCGACGAGCAGTCCGATGATCGTGCCGAGTCCCGCGCCGAGGATCAGGCCCAGGCCGACGGCGGTCGATGACGTTGACGGTGACTGTGTTGTCACGTGCGATCACTCCTTCTCCTCCACCGTGCCGCAGGCCCGCAATCCGGTCAATGACCCAGGCCACAGGCGTCTCAGCCGATGACGTCGTCGGCCAGCGCGGCCACCTGCTTGGCGAGGAACGGTCCGAACCACACGGCGTCGTTATGACCCACGCCCGGGAGCACGACCTCCCGGTGCAGCGTCCCGACCGCGCGGGCGAGCTCGGCCGACGACGAGGCCGGCACGATGTCGTCGGCGTCGCCGTAGAGCACGACCACCGGCACCGGCGAGTCCGCGAGGTGGCGCGCCGACTCGAAACGGTCGCGCAGGATCCGCTCGACGAGCACCCGCGGATAGTGCGCAGAGCCGACGTCGACGAGCGAGACGAACGGCGAACGCAGCACGATCCCGGCCGGTGGGTCGCTTACGGCGAGCTGGGCGGCCACGCCCGTGCCGATGGACTCGCCGACATAGAGGGTCCGCTCCGGCGCGAACCCCACCGAGCGGAGGTATGCGGCACCCGCCTGCGCGTCCGCCACCAGTCCGTCCTCGCTCGGCACGCCGGGGTTGCCGCCGAACCCGCGGTAGTCGAGCAGCAGCACCGTCAGACCCTCAGCGGCGAGCGCCAGGCCGACGTCGAGTCGCCCGGCGCGGTTGCCGCCGTTGCCGGGGAGGTAGAGGACCGCGACGTCCCGGTCGGCACCCGTCGGGCGGAGCAGCCAGGCATCGAGCTCGAGGCCGTCGGTGGTGCGCAGCCGGACGTCCTCACCCTCGACCCCCGGCGCGACCTCCGTCAGAGCGCCCGGGTCACTGCGGTCGGGCACGTAGACGAGGTGGCGCTGGCCGAACCACACGGCGCCGACGAGGCCGCCGAGCACGGCGGCGACAACCGCCGTCATCACGACCGCCCGCCTCATCCCGCCGGCGGCCGGCGTCGCTGCTCGGGGCCGTCGGCCGCGGATGACGGGCCGCCGGGGTCGCCGAGGTGGGCGACGTTTCCCGCATGGGGAGAGAAACCGTGCGTTGACCACGCTTCGGAACCGTGGTGAACGATGCCTTTCCCGCTTGGGGAGAGAAAGTCGTGCCCACCGCCCGGCTCCTCGGCGGAGAGGTCGACGACGCGCCACATGAGGTAGCCGATGGCGGCGAGGCGCAGCAGCAGGAAGAAGGCGTACCAGCCGGCGGGCAGACCGCGGTCGGGCTCCTGCAGTCCGCCGAGGTAGAGCCACACCATCGGGTAGTACACGACCTCGGCGGCGGCCCAGATGAGCATGTCGCGCCAGGGCAGCGAGCTCAGCGCGACGAGCGGCACCAGCCAGAGCGAGGCCTGCACCGGGACGGCGGAGCCCGTCACGAGCACAGCGGCGACGCCGAGCAGCGCGACGTCCGCCGTGGCCGGGGTGCGCCGGGCCGTGCCGACGTGCCAGAGCACGAGGGCGGCCGCCGCGGCCCATCCGGCGAGCACCAGCCAGGGTGTCAGCCAGCTCGGTAGCGGGTAGCCGGCCAGGGAAGGCAGCAGCCACACCGAGCCATAGCTCGGCACCGCGTCCCACCACGCCTGCACGGGTGCGGTGATCCGACCGAGCTCGCCGAGCAGCGCGGCCACCCCGACGATGACGGCGACGCCGCCGCCCAGACCGACGAGCAGCGACCGCGGACTCCGCCCGGAGCGGGCCGCGACGGCGAGCAGCACGAGGACGAGGATCAGCGCGTACGAGCTGGAGAACACCGCCAGGGCCAGCAGCACGCCGGTCGCGGCGTCGAACCGTCGCCGCCAGGCCAGCAGCGCGAGGACCGCGAGGGTGACCCCGACGATCTCGGCGGACAGCAGGAGGGTGAGCGGCACGACCGGGGAGAGCACGACGAGCAGCGCCCGGGACGGGTCGTCGATCCGGTATGCGGCGGTCGCCACCGCGATCACCGCGAGCAGGACCAGACCCACCAGGGCCCACAGCAGGACATAGGTGCTCTGCGCCGAGGCGTCGGCGGCGCGCACCGGTGCGGCGACGAGCCGCAGCGCGAGTGCGGCGAGGACCGGCTCGGAGACCTCACCGCCCCCGCGCAGCGCCGTCAGCGTGGACGGCAGGTCGGAGTAGCAGGCCCGCCACAGCGGAGCCTGACCGCCCCACCCGTTGCCGAGGCACCAGCCGCGCAGCGCGAGCGCCGCGAGGACGGGCAGAGCCGTGAGCAGCACGGCCAGCCGCGCCCAGCCGGCGACCGAGGTGACCTGCGGTGCGGTATGCGCACCGGCCGGACCGCCGATGACGCGCCAGGGGGTCTGGCTCATCAGCCGTCGCCGGAGTCACCGTCGCCGGGAGGACCGCCTCCCCCGCCGTTGCCGGGCTGGGTCGGGTTCTGCCCCGGCGGCGCCGTCGGCTGCGTCGGCGTCGGCTGCGGCTCCTCCGTCGGCTGTGGCTCCTCGGTGGGCTCGGGCTCCTGGGTCGGCGTCTCGGTCGTCGGCTCCTCGGTGGGAGTCTCGGTCGTCGGCTCGGGCTCGGGCTCGGGCTCCTGGGTCGGCTGCGGGGGCGGCGCCGGCGCCTGGGTGCGCGTCGGCACGTTGGTCTCACCGGTGTCCGCGGGCTCCGGGAAGGGGATGACCTCGGTGCCCTCGAGAGCGGCCACCATGTAGTCGGTCCAGATCCGCACCGGGATCGTGCCACCGGTGATGCCGTCCTCGTAGCCCGGGATGTCGGTCATCGCGACGGGGGTGCCGTTCTCGTCCTGGAACATCCCCACCGCTGTCTCCAGCTGGGGGACGAAACCGTTGAACCAGGCGGAGCGGAAGCTCTCCGAGGTGCCGGTCTTGCCGGCCGACGGGCGGTCGAGGTTCTGCCCGGCGTAGCGGCCGGAGCCGGACTCGGTGACCCGGGTCATGGCGTCGATGAGGTCGCTCACCTGGTCGGCGTCGAAGACCCGCTCGGCCCGCGGCTCGGCCTCGTAGCTGATGTTGCTCCCCTCCACCGTCGACGAGATCGACCGGATGAGGTAGGTGTCGGCGCGCTCACCCTCCGCGGCGAACGTCGCATACGCCTTGGCCATGTCGACCACCCGCACGGTGGCCGTGCCGAGCACGTTCGCCGGGTTGTTCTCCAGACCCTCCTCAGGGACGCCGGCCTTGACGGCGGACTCGGTGGTCTTCTCGGGCCCGATCTCGAGGTTGAGCTCCGCGTAGGCGGTGTTCACCGAGTTCTCCGTGGCCTCCCGCAGGTCGATCCGGCCGTACGAGGCGTCGCCGAAGTTCTTGACCCGGCCCTCCTCGTTGCCGACCGACTCGAACTCCTCGAAGTAGGCGGGCGAGTTGCCGTCGAACCTCGACTGAGTGGAGATGCCCTCCTCGAGGGCGCCCATGAGGGTGAACGGCTTCCACGTCGACCCGGCCTGCATGGTGGCCTGGGTGGCGTTGTTGAACTGGCGCTCCTGGAAGTCGCGGCCGCCGTACATCATCGTGATCGCCCCGTCGCCGGGCACGACCGAGATCGCCCCCACCTGAAGGTTCTCGGTGCCCTCACCGGTGGGCATCCACTCGTCGACGGCGGTGACGATGGCGTCCTGCTGCTGCTTCTCGATGGTGGTGACGATCCGCAGACCGCCGGTCTCGATCTGTGCGTCGGTCAGGCCGAGCGGCCCGGTCAGCTCGCGCTTGACCTCGTCGGTGATGTAGCCGAGCGGGCCCGGTGCGCCGCGGTACTGCTCGCTCGGGGCCACCGTCGGGAAGGCGGCGGCGTCGCGCTCGGCCTGGTCGAGCCAGCCCTGCGAGACCATGCCGTCCATCACGTAGTCCCAGCGGGTCTTGGCTGCGGCGGCGTTCTCGGTGCCCACGGCCGGATCGAGGTAGGACGGCTGCTGGATGATCGCGGCCAGCAGCGCCCCCTCCTCGACGGTGAGCTCGCTCACGTCCTTGCCGAAGTAGGCCTGGCTGGCGGTCTGGATGCCGGACGCGCCACGGCCGAAGTAGATGGTGTTGAGGTAGTTCTCGAGGATCTCGTCCTTGCTCAGCTCGCCGTCGATCTTGACCGAGATGAGGATCTCCTTGGCCTTGCGGACATAGGAGCGCTCCTGGGTCAGGAAGTAGTTGCGGACGTACTGCTGGGTGATCGTCGAGCCACCCCCGGAGGTGGAGTCACCTGTGACGAGCCCCACGACCGCCCGGCCCAGACCCCTGACCGAGATGCCGTCGTTCTCGTAGAACGTGCGGTCCTCGGCGGCGAGCACGGCGTTGCGCACGTGCTCGGGCACCTGGTCGATGGACACCGAGTCGCGGTTGATCTCCGAGAGCCGGTCCAGCTCGGTCTCCCCGTCCGCGTAGTAGATGACCGACGCCTCGGCCAACGCGGCGTCGTTCGGCTCCGGGATGTCCGTCGTCGCATACGCGACGCCCAGCCCGACCAGGCCGAGGACACCGAGGGACAGGATGGTGATGAGGATGGCGCGGCCCCACCGGGGTCGCTTCTTCTGACGTGACGCGCGCGCGTCGGCGCGACTGCGCGGAGCGCTCTTCGCCGAGTTCTTCGGGGTCCGGGACGCGGACGCGGCGGAGCGACTGGATCGGGCGCTCATAGGCTTTGGATACTTCTTCCGAGACGGAGTGCGGGCGTGCGAACGGGCCCGTGGAGCGAGCCCTCTGGTTCCAGTATGGGCCTAACGACCGATGCCCGTCGTGCGTGCCCGCCGGGGTTGGGCGTATGCTGACGCGAACCTTTAGTGACATAGGCAGGCATTTGTCACGTCAAACCGTGGGTGTGTCACCCCCTCATCAAGGAGTTCCGATGGGTTCCATCCGAGTCGCGATCGTCGGTGTCGGCAACTGCGCGAGCAGCCTCGTCCAGGGGGTGGAGTACTACAAGGACGCCGACCCCCGGGGGAATGTGCCCGGCCTGATGCACGTCCGCTTCGGCGACTACCACGTCAACGACGTGGAGTTCGTCGCCGCGTTCGACGTCGACGACACCAAGGTCGGCAAGGACCTCGCCGAGGCGATCAACAGCAGCGAGAACAACACGATCAAGATCTGCGACGTCCCGACCAGCGGCGTGACCGTGCAGCGCGGCCCGACCCTCGACGGTCTGGGCAAGTACTACCGGATGACGATCGAGGAGTCCGGTGCCGAGGCGGTCGACGTGGTTCAGGCGCTCAAGGACGCCGAGGTCGACGTCATGGTCTCCTACCTCCCGGTGGGCTCCGAGGAGGCCGACAAGTTCTACGCTCAGTGCGCCATCGACGCGGGTGTGGCCTTCGTCAACGCCCTGCCGGTGTTCATCGCGAGCGACCCGGAGTGGGCCGCGAAGTTCGAGGCCGCGGGTGTCCCGATCATCGGCGACGACATCAAGAGCCAGGTCGGCGCGACTATCACGCACCGGGTCATGGCCAAGCTCTTCGAGGACCGCGGCGTCGTGCTCGACCGGACCTACCAGCTCAACGTCGGCGGCAACATGGACTTCAAGAACATGCTCGAGCGTGAGCGCCTCGAGTCCAAGAAGGTCAGCAAGACCCAGGCCGTCACCTCCAACCTCGCGGGTCCGCTCGCCGGCAAGATCGACGACCGCAACGTGCACATCGGCCCGTCCGACTACGTCGCCTGGCTCGACGACCGCAAGTGGGCCTACGTGCGCCTCGAGGGTCGCGCGTTCGGCGACGTCCCGCTCAACCTCGAGTACAAGCTCGAGGTCTGGGACTCCCCCAACTCGGCCGGCATCATCATCGACGCCATCCGCGCGGCCAAGATCGCCAAGGATCGCGGCGTCGGCGGTGCGCTGCTGTCCGCCTCGTCCTACCTGATGAAGTCCCCGCCCGAGCAGCGCGAGGACACCGAGGGCCGCACCCGGCTCGAGGCCTTCATCCGCGGCGACGAGAAGCGCTGACCCAGCCACCGCATACCCGATCGCCCCGGCCGCTCCGCGCCCCCGTCGCACCCGTCGACGGGGGCGCGCTGCGTTCCCGGAAGGCGGTCCCACCGGTCCGCGCTCGCTAGGCTGCTGTGTCATGGGTCACGTCCACGTCCTCTCCGAGCTGGTCGCCAACGTCCTCAACGTCAGTGTCGGGGTCGGGGACACCGTCTCGGTCGGCGACGAGATCGTCCTCGAGGAGTCGATGAAGATGGAGATCCCCGTCCTCAGCGAGGTCGACGGCACCGTCATCGAGGTCAAGGTCGAGCCGGGTGACGTCGTCCAGGAGGGCGAGATCCTCGCGGTGATCGACACCCGCTGAGTGGCACCGAACCCGCTGGGCGAGCCGGCCGCACCGACGTCAGTCGGCTGCGGCCACCGCCCGCACGACGACGACCGTGATGTTGTCCCGACCGCCCGTGTGCTCGGCGGCGGCGCAGAGCCGGTCGGCGGCGGCCTGCGCGTCGGGAGCCTCGGCGAGGATGCGGGCGATCTCGGCGTTGCGCAGCTCTCCGGTCAACCCGTCCGAGCAGATCAGGAAGGTCTCCTCGCCGACCGGGTCGAGGTCCCACAGGTCCGGCTCGGGGTCGAGCTCGAGGCCGAGCGAGCGGGTGATGATGTTGCGGGCGGGGTGGATGGCGGCCTCGGTCGGTGTGATCAGGCCGGCGTCGACGAGCTCCTGCACCTCGGAGTGGTCGACCGTGAGCTGCTCGAGCCGGCCGTCGGCGAAGCGGTACACCCGGGAGTCGCCGAGGTTGAAGACGAGCCAGCGCCGCTCGGCCTCGGGCCCGATGACCGCGACGCCGGTCAGGGTGGTGCCCATCCCCCGGCGGCGCCGCTCGGCGGCGCCGGTCTCGATGATGCTCGAGTTCGCGTCGGAGACGGCGGCCACGACGAGCTCGGGCGTGATCGGGTCGTGCTGGGCGAGTCGGTCCATCGCCTCGATCGCGAGCGCACTCGCGACCTCTCCCGCGGCGTGACCGCCCATCCCGTCGGCGACCGCGAAGACCCGGTCGCGGACGAGGTAGGCATCCTCGTTGTGCTCGCGCACGCGACCGACCGCTGTGCTCGCGCCGACCTCGATCCTCGTCCCCGCCGCGCTCATGATCGCTTCTCACGCACCCTTTCGCTCATCGGTTCCGCTGTCGTCGGCTGTCTCGTGCCTCGGTGTTCGCTCCGCGTCGACTCCGTCTGCTCAGTCGACTCCGGCTGCTCCGCCCACCAGCCCAGCAGGCGCTCGCGTGCGGCCGCCGGACCGATCGGTCCCTCGTCCAACCGTACGGCGAGCAGGTACTTGTACGCGCGGCCGAGCACCGGCCCCGGCCTGATCCCGAGCACGTCGGCGATCTCGTTGCCGTCGAGCTCGGGGCGGACCGCCTTGAGCTCCTCGTGCTCGAGCAGCACCGCGATCCGGCGTTCGAGGTCGTCGTAGGTGCGGGCCAGCCGCTGGGCCTTGCGGGCGTTGCGTGTCGTGCAGTCGGCCCGGGTCAGTCGGTGCAGCCGGGAGAGCAGCGGGCCGGCGTCGGTGACGTAGCGGCGCACGGCGGAGTCCGTCCACTGACCGCCTCCGTAGCCGTGGAAGCGCAGGTGCAGCTCGACGAGCCGCGCGACGGACCTGGTCGTCTCCTTGTCGAAGCGCAGCGCCCGCATCCGGGCCCGGGTCATCTTGGCGCCGACGACCTCGTGGTGGTGGAAGCTCACCCCGCCGCCGGGCTCGAAGCGCCGCGTGGCCGGCTTGCCGATGTCGTGCAGCAGGGCCGCGAGCCGCAGGACGAGGTCGGGGCCCGGCACCTGGTCCTCCGGCGCTCCGGGCGGACCCTCCAGCGCGATCGCCTGCTCGAGCACGATCAGGGAGTGCTCGTAGACGTCCTTGTGCCGATGGTGCTCGTCGATCTCCAGCTTGAGCGCCGGCAGCTCGGGCAGGACGTATGCGGCGAGCCCGCTCTCGACGAGGACCTCCAGTCCCGCGCGGGGCCGGTCCGCGAGGACCAGCTTGACGATCTCGTCGCGGACCCGCTCGGCGGAGACGATCCCGATCGTCTCGGCCCGCTCGTGCATCGCGACCGTGACCCGATCGGACAGCCGGAAGCCGAGCTGGGCGGCGAAGCGCGCGCCGCGCATCATCCGCAACGGGTCGTCGCCGAAGGAGACCTCCGGCTCGGTGGGCGTGTCGAGGACGCGGGCGCCGAGGTCGGCCAGCCCGCCGTGCGGGTCGGCGAAGGTCAGGTCAGGCAGCCGCAGCGCCATCGCGTTGACCGTGAAGTCACGCCGCAGCAGGTCGTCGGTGAGGTTGTCGCCGAAGGCGACCACCGGCTTGCGGGTGAGACCGTCATAGGCGTCGGCCCGGTACGTCGTCACCTCGACCGTGACCGGTCCCCGGCGAGCACCGATCGTGCCGAACTCCTTGCCGATGTCCCACCACGCGTCACCCCATTCCCGCAGGATCACAGCCGTGTCGTCGGGACGCGCGCTGGTCGTGAAATCCAGGTCGGGAGAACCTCGCCCGAGGAAGGCGTCCCGGACCGGCCCTCCGACGAGGGCGATCTCGTGACCCGCCTCGGTGAAGCGGCCGCCGAGGTCCCGCAGCAGCGGGACCACGGGAGCGAGCTGGGCGACGGCCCTCTCGCGGAGGGCGCGGACCTGCTCGTCGCGCAGTGGTGCACGCGGCGGGACGGAGGGCTCGGTGGGGGCAGGCACGACATCCAAGGGTATGCGTTCGGCACCGGGTTACAGTGAACGGATGAGCGAGGTCGCAGCGTCGAAGGGGGACGAGCCGCCGGCCCGCGCACGCGACCGGCGCAGCCCCCGGCCGACGCCACCTCGCCTGTCCATGACGAGCCGGCTGCCGGCCGTCGAGGAGCGTTCCGCCGGCGGCATCGTCGTCGACATCCACGGCGGTGAGGCGCGCATCGCGGTGATCGCCCGCCGCAACCGTGCCGGCCGGATCGAGTGGTGCCTGCCGAAGGGACACATCGAGGGCGAGGAGACCCTGCCGGAGACCGCCGAGCGTGAGATCGCCGAGGAGACCGGGATCGAGGGCCGCGTGCTCATCGAGCTCGGCACCATCGACTACTGGTTCGCGACCCCCGAGAAGCGGGTCCACAAGTTCGTCCACCACTACCTGCTCGAGGCCACCGGCGGGACGTTGACGATCGAGAACGACCCCGACCACGAGGCGATCGACGTCGCCTGGTTCCCCCTGCGCGAGGCGCACCGTCACCTGACCTTCCCCAACGAGCGCCGGATCGCCCGGATCGCGTGGATGCGACTCGCGGGAGAGCCGTAGTGGCCCGAGCCCGGGCGACCACGTCGCTCGCGCTCCCGCTCTCGCTGCTGCTCCTGTTCGCCGTCCTATCCCACGGGTTCCCCGGCTCCGTCGCCTCCGCCCTGACGGCGCCCGCGGCCACGACGCAGAACGACGCGCAGACCTCCGGTGTGGCGCTGACCGACCTCGACCCGCTCGTCGCGGTGCCGGGCCGGCCCCTCACGATCTCCGGAACGCTCGATGTCGCCCGGCTCGGTCTCGACCTGACCCCACCACCCGATGGAGCCTCCGGGGCGGGGACCCCGACGACCGGCCCGAGCCCGACCAGCCCGAGCACCTCCGGCACCTCACCCAGCGCACCGGAGGCGACCCAGCCCACAGTGGCCACGGTGCAGCTGCGCCTCGGCGAGCGGACACCCCGCACCAGCGAGCAGGTCGACGCCTGGCTCGCCGCACCGGGGGCGAGCGGCGGCACGGTCATCGCCGGCGCCGCCGTCGCCGCCGGGGCCGACCCGGAGGCGGAGCGCATCCCGTTCGCCGTCACGCTCGGTGACGTCGAGGAGTGGGCGCGCGACGCATACGGGATCCTGCCGGTCAGCCTCGAGGTCACGCTCCCCGGCGCGAGCGAGCCGGCCGGGGTGCTGCGCACCTTCCTCCCGTACGAGGTCCGCAAGGAGTACGAGCCGCTGCAGGTCCTGCTCGTCGCCCCGGTGACCGTGCCCCGCGACCTCGCCCTCGTCGGCGAGTTCGGCGAGGAGCGGACCGCGGCCTGGGAGGCCCTCGTCGGCGAGGACGGCTCGCTGCGGCAGCGTCTCGCCGCCGCCGCCGACCCGAGGATCGCCTGGGCCGTCGACCCGGCACTGCTCGAACCGGGCCCGGCCCCCGCCGAGGTGCCCGACGACGATGCGGACGAGGGAGCACCCACGCACACGACGCCGGCGACGGACGGGCGGACCACGAGCGGAGCGCCGACCACCGGAGCGCCGACCACCGCGCAACCCACGACCCAACCCACGCCGGCGGGGACCCCGACCACCTCACCGACGTCGACCGGGACCGACGGCGGCGCGAACGGACAGAATCCGCAGACCGGCCAACCGGAAACGACCGAGCAACCGGCAACGGAAGATCCGGATCAGGGGGACCAGGATCAGGAGGACGCCGGCGTCCGCGAGCACCGGCTCCGGGCAGAGTTCGCCGCCGAGCTGGTCGAGGCGGTCGACGGTCGCACCGTGCTGCTGCTGCCTCGTCACGACGCCGACCTCGGCGCCCTTCCCGACGGCGCGACGGGGGGCAGCACCCCCGAGGCGGTGCGCACCCTCCTGACCCCGACCCTCGACGTCACCGCCGCCCGCGAGGGTCTCGAGGCGGCCGGCGCTGAGGTGGTCCCGACCGTCTGGCCGGCCGGCGGCGCCTGGAGCACCGTCCTCGACACCGCGCTCGCCGAGCTGGTCGTCGAGGCGGACGCGGAGGCCGCCGCCGCTGGCGCAACACCCGGTGCCGAGACGGCCTGGACCGTGCTGCCGTCGTCGGACAGCCTGGCGCAGCCGGTGCGCGGACCCTTCCCCTCGCCCGCGGGGATCGCGGTCGCCCCCTACGACGCCACCTTGAGCCGGTCGGCCGGAACGGCGCACGACGAGCCGTCGGCGGTGACGGCCGGCCTCGCCATGACCGCCCACTCCCTCATCGAGCTCAACGAGCTGCCCGGCACGACCCGGGACCGGATCGTCGTCCTGGAGCGCGACAGCGCTTCCACCGCGTTCGCCGGCGACCTCGCCGCCGTCGTGGATGGCGTCCCGTGGCTCGAGATCGCCGGGCTCGGCGACACCGAACACGACGGAGACCTCGTCGACATCACGCCCCCACCGGCCGAAGCCGCCGTCCTCGACGACGCCCGCGCCCGCAACCTCATGACGACCGTCGTCCGGCTGCCCGTGGCGGCCTCGGTCCGCCAGAACGACGGGTCCGACCTGGCGACCCGCGGAGCCGACGTCCTCGACCAGCTCGTGTCGGTCCGGTGGCGAGGTGCACCGGAGGAGTGGACCACCGCATACCAGCCGATCGGGATGGCCGTCTCGGAGACCTTCACCGGACTGGCCATCCCCTCGCGTGACATCTCGTTCCTCGCCGACAGCGGACTGCTGCGCGTCACGGTCGAGAACTCCCTCGACACGGACATCGAGAACGCCGTGCTCGACCTCACCG
Source organism: Dermatophilaceae bacterium (assembly GCA_049582485.1). GTDB lineage: Bacteria > Actinomycetota > Actinomycetes > Actinomycetales > Dermatophilaceae > F2B08. Next base: position 1,607 of record JBAUUB010000367.1, on the reverse strand, counting down.
TCGAGGACCCCATCCTGCGGGTCGAGAGCGGGCCGCAGCCGGTCGAGGTCGGCGCCGAGAGCCGGACCACCGTCGCCTTCGACGCAGTCGCCATCGCCTCGGGCCGGGTCGATGTCACGGCGACCCTGCGGGCACCCGACGGGACGATCCTCGCCGAGCCGACGGAGTTCTCGGTCCGGGTCTCCCCGACGGCGGACTGGATGTACTGGGTGCTCGGCGGCCTCGCGGGGCTGGTCCTGGTCGTCGGCGTGGTGCGGACCGTGACGCGTCGACGTCCGAGCACCTGACGCGACGGCCGCTTAGGATGGCACGGACGACCGCCGCGAGGAGGACGGTCGCCGCAAGGAGGACTCTGTGCAGGGAATCGGACCAGGCAGCGTCCTCGGTGGGCGCTACACCGCCGACCGACGGACCGCACAGTACGCCGGCGCCGAGCGCTGGACCGCTCGGGACACGACGCTCGAACGCCAGGTGATGCTGTTCACCGTGCCGCGCTCGCACCCCAACGTCGACGCGGTCCTGGACGCCGCCCGCCGCAGCGCCGGCCTCGACAACTCCCGGCTCAGCCGCATCCTCGACGTCGGCCAGGACGACGACCTCGCCTACGTCGTCGAGGAGGCCCTCGAGGGAGCACACAGCCTCGCAACCCTGCTCTCCGCCGGACCCCTGCCCGCACCCGAGGTGCGCCGGATCGCCGGCGAGACCGCCCTGGTGCTCGACCTCGCCCGCCACCGCGGCCTGCACCACCAGCGGCTCACCCCCGACCTGGTCATGCGGACGGCCGACGGCGACGTCAAGGTGCGCGGGCTGGCCACGATGGCGGCCCTCGCCGGCGTCGACGACGTCGACGACCAGAGCGCCGCCCGGGCGGACGCGGTCTCGGTCGTCGCGATCGCGTACGCCGGGTTCACCGGTCACTGGCCGTTGCCCGGCGACCGCGGCGGACTGCCGCCCGCGCCCCGGGTGTCCTCGCACGTCGCGGCACCCTCGGAGATCGCCGTCGGGGTCCCGGCCGACCTCGACGCCCTGTGCCGGCTGACCTTCGCCAACGACCAGGGCCCCGTCACTCCCGGCGACTTCGCGCGCCAGATCGCACCGTGGTCACCCATCCCGGTCCTGCTGCCGACCCTCGACGCGCCGGAGCCGGCCTCCATGTCGACCGACACCGGTTCGGACCAGGGCGCCGCTGACCGGGCCGAGGTCGTGCGCGTCGGCGAGCCCGAGTGGGACAGGGATGCCGACGAGGCCGCTGGTTCCTCATCTGTGGGCGACTCGGCTGCCCGTGAGGAGCAGGGGGAGCCCGCCGGGCCGGATCAGCGCGCCGAGCCGGATGAGCGCGGCGACGATGAGGCTGCCGGTGACGACGATCGGGGCCGGGACTCCGGAGCGGGTGCCGGGGCCGCCGCGGCGGCCGCCGCAGGAGCAGGCCTCGCAGGTGCTGCGGCGAGTGCACGCGCCTCCGGACCGACCGGCCCCGGTATGCGCCAGACCGACCGCGGACCCCGCACCTCCATCGGTGGGCAGGGTCGTGCCCCGGGAGGCCCTCCGGGCCGTCCCGCCGGTGCCAAGGGCGGCGTCCCGGTCGCTCGCCGCGTGCCCGCAGCAGC
>JBAUUB010000366.1:0-3895 GCA_049582485.1 Dermatophilaceae bacterium | reverse complement strand
CAGCGGAACCGCGCCGTTCGTCGTGAAGCCGAGCACGAGCGGGTCGGAGGCGAGGAAGCCGACGATGCCACCTGCGGCGCGCATGCCGTTCGCGCCGTCCGGAGGCTGCGGCACCCCGGCGGAGATGTGCACGAGCCCTGCGGCGGCGGCGGTCAGGCAGCCCAGGCCGATGAGGATCCGGCTGTCGGCGGTCGCGACCTCCTCGGTGCGCGGTGCGCGCAGCATCCGCAGCCCGAGGATGAGCAGGACGACCGGGACGCCGACGGAGAGCCGGCCGAAGGTCCCGGCCACGACGGCGTGGATGCCGTCGCCGACCGGGCCGGAGAGGTTCCACCACTCGCGGGCGGCGACGATGATCGCGAGCGCGATGAAGAGCAGGCCGAGGCCGTCGCGGCGGTGCTCCGGCTCGAGGTCGGAGCCGGCCGAGCCGACCCGGCGCACGGCTCCCCCGGCGGTGTGCGCGACGCCCATCCAGGTCGAGCGCAGGGCCCGCAGCGGCATCGGCAGGCCGCCGCCCTTGGCATTCTTGGTGCTCTTGCGGGCCGCTGGCTTGCGAGCGGTCGACCGCGATCCCGAGGTGCTGCGACCGCCGCGGGACGTCGAGCCGCGGGCGGCGGACGACGCGCCCGCGGATCCCCGGGCGGGAGCACGGCGAGGTGTAGACGCACGAGTGGCCATGGTGCGCAGCCTACTCAGATGTCACACACATCCCAGGGAGCACACGCGCACCACCCGCATCTCGCCTCCCGCGCACCCTCCCATCTGCGCGTTTGGTGCGAAGTCATCAGTTCGGTGCGAGATCTCGCACCGTTCGGTCGAACAACGCCCCGGCCCGAAGGGGTATGCGCTGCTCACCCCCGCGGACAGGCGCGGCTCAGGCCTCGATGACGGTGGGCAGGATCATCGGGCGACGCCTGATCCGGCGCCCCACCCAGCTGCCGATCGTGCGGCGGATGACCTGCTGCAGCTGGTGCGTGTCGGTGACCCCGCCCGCGACGGCGTCCTCGAGCGCGGTCAGCACCTTGGGGCGGATCTCGTCGAACACCCCGTCGTCGAGCGCGAAGCCGCGGGCGAAGATCTCCGGGCCGGCCACGACCTTGCCGCTGACCGAGTCCACGACGGCGATGACCGAGATGAATCCCTCGTCGCGAAGGATCTTGCGGTCCTTGAGCAGCGCCTCGTCGGCCTCACCGACCGAGGCGCCGTCGACGTAGACGTACCCCGCCGGAACGACCCCGGCGACCGAGATCCTCCCGTCCTCGAGGTCGACGACCATCCCGTCCTCGACCACGGCGACGTGCGGATGCCCGACGCCGGTCTGGATGGCGAGGTCGGCGTTGGCGCGCAGGTGACGCCACTCGCCGTGCACCGGCACGACGTTCTTCGGCTTGACGATGTTGTAGGCGTAGAGCAGCTCGCCGGCGCTGGCGTGCCCGGAGACGTGGACGCGCGCCGACCCGCTGTGCACGACCGTCGCGCCCAGCCGCATCAACCCGTTGATGACCCGCCAGACCGAGCTCTCGTTGCCGGGGATCGCCGAGGACAGGAGCATGACGGTGTCGTCGACGCCGACCTCGATCCGGTGGTCGCGGTTCGCCATCCGCGCCAGGGCCGCCATCGGCTCGCCCTGGGAGCCGGTGCAGATGAGCACGACCTTGTCGTCCGGCAGGTTGTCGATGGCCTTGAGGTCGACGACGACACCGGGTGGCACGTGGAGATAGCCGAGGTCGGAGGCGATGCCCATGTTTTTGACCATCGAGCGACCGACATAGGCGACCTTGCGGCCGGCCTTGGCCGCGGCGTCGAGCACCTGCTGCACGCGGTGGACGTGGGAGGCGAAGCAGGCGACGACGATGCGGCGCTTGGCGTGCCGGAACACCTTGTCGATCGCCGGCGCGATCTCGATCTCGGGCGTCGTGAACCCCGGCACTGTCGCATTGGTGGAGTCGGTGAGGAAGACGTCGACGCCCTCCTCCCCCATCCGCCCGAACGCCCGCAGGTCGGTGATCCGGCCGTCGAGGGGCAGCTGGTCCATCTTGAAGTCGCCGGTGTGCAGCAGTGTGCCGCCGGAGGTGCGCACCATGACCGCGAGCGCGTCGGGGATGGAGTGGTTGACCGCGATGAACTCGGTCTCGAACCCACCGAGCCGCTCGACGTCGCCCTCCCTGACGGCGAGCGTGTAGGGCCGGATCTTGTGCTCCTTGAGCTTGGCCTCGACGAGCGCGAGCGTCAGCTGGGAGCCGATGAGCGGGATGTCGGGCTTGAGGCGCAGCAGGAACGGCACCCCGCCGATATGGTCCTCGTGGCCGTGGGTGAGGACGATCGCCTGGACATCGTCGAGCCGGTCCTCGAGGAAGCGGAAGTCCGGCAGGATCAGGTCGATGCCGGGGTGGTCGTCGTCGGGGAAGAGCACCCCGCAGTCGATGATGAGCAGCTGGCCGCGGTGCTCGAGCACCATCATGTTGCGGCCGATCTCGCCGAGCCCACCGAGCGGGACGATCCGGACGGCTCCGTCCTTCAGCGGCGGCGGGGTGTCGAGATCGAAGTGCGGGTGGCTCATGCGGTGGGTTCTCCAGAGGGGTCGGTCGGCGCGGCTGGCGCCGGCGTGACTGTCGAAGTGGCTGTGGGTGCACCGAGGGCGTCGAGCGCGGAGGCGACCGCCGCATACTCCTCCTCGGTGGCGGGGATGAGCGGGAGGCGCACCTGCCCGCCCGGGATGACCCCGAGATGGGTCAGGCCGGCCTTGGCGGCGATGGCGCCCTGGGTGCGGGTCATGACGGCCTCGACGAGCGGGGCCAGGCGGCGGTGGATCTCGCGCAGGCGCGCGAAGTCTCCGGCGTCCGCGGCGGCGACCATCTCGGCGTACCAGAGCGGCGCGACCTGGGAGGTGACGCCGACGATGCCGTATGCGCCGTTCGCGAAGTGCAGCAGGTTCGCCGCGTCGTCGCCCGAGAACCAGAGCAGGTCGGTCTGCTCCATGATCGAGGACGCCTGCCAGTAGTCGGCCTTGGCGTCCTTGACCGCCCGGATGCCGGGGTGCTCGGCGAGCGCGAGCAGGGTGTCCTTGGCCAGCGGGACCCCGGAGCGGCCGGGGATGTCATAGACCATCACGGGCAGCTGGGTCGCGTCGGCGACAGCGCGGAAGTGCGCGACCAGGCCCGCCTGCGGCGGCTTGTTGTAGTAGGGCGTGACGACGAGGACCGCGTGGGCGCCGGTCAGCTCGGCCTGCCGGGCCAGCTCGATGGTATGCGCGGTCACGTTGGTCCCGACGCCTGCGGTGACCTTGACGCGGGTCCCGACAGCGTCGAGGACGGCGCGCACGAGGTCGGCCTTCTCGCGGTCGGTCGTCGTGGGCGACTCGCCGGTCGTGCCGTTGACGACGAGCCCGTCGTGGCCCTGGTCGGCGAGCCACGTCGCGAGGTGCTGAGCGGCGTCCAGGTCGACCGAACCGTTCTCGCGCATCGGGGTGACCATGGCACTGATGACACGTCCGAAGGGTGAGGTCGAGGGCATACCGGACAGGGTACCGTCGGCCCGCGAGCGGTCCCGGCAACCCTGTGGCGTCGAGCTGCGGCCCCTCCTCGCCTGGCCTTCCCTGCGCTCCTCCCCAGCGCCTCCCGCCCAGGTCTCCTCCGGGCCGCACCCCTCCCATCGCGGGTGGAATTGGAAACGCCCGGATTTCCGGGCGCTTCTACTTCCACCCGTGCGCATCGAGCGTCCACATCTGCCCTGACTAGCGGGTGTGTCGTCCCCAGCGCCTCACGGTGCCCTCACCAGTGCGCAGCGTCGACACCAACGATCGGCGGGTGTCGAGCGCCCATGACGTCGTGCAGCCCTTCGAGCCGCCTCACTCCCGGCTACGTCCCGCCCGCCGACACCGGTGCCGACTGCTCCT
>JBAUUB010000365.1:0-7227 GCA_049582485.1 Dermatophilaceae bacterium | reverse complement strand
GGTCTACTCCGCCGTCACGGGGAGCGGAGCCGATGCGACCGAGGTGGTGCCCACGGCGAGCGCTCCCGGGGACCGGCCCGTCGCATACCGGACGGAGGCGGACACCTCCGCGTTCCCGCCGGTCCCGCCGGAGGAAGAGGATGAGAAGCGCCGGCTCGGGTGGCTGTGGGGTGCGCTCGCAGCGCTCGCGCTCGTCGGGATCATGTGGTTCGCGCTCGCGAACCTGCTGGGCGGCGGGGACGAGGAGGAGCCGACGCTGGTCACCGTGCCGAGCGTCGTCGACGAGACGATCGAGCGGGCTACGACCCAGCTCGTGAGCCTGCAGCTGAATGTCGATCGGGTGGACACCGCCAACGACGCGCCCGCCGGCACCGTGCTCGAACAGGATCCCGAGGCCGGCGCCGAGGTCGAGGTCGGCTCGACGGTCACGCTCACGGTGTCGACCGGTCCCGGCGAGGTGAGCGTGCCCGACCTCGGGGGGCTCACCGAGGCCGAGGCCCGGGCCCGGCTCGTCGACGCGGGACTGACGCTCGGCGACGTGAGCGAGGTCGACGACTCGACCGAGCCGGCCGGGACGGTCGTCGGCCAGAGCCCGTCGGCCGGATCGACCGTGCCGCCCGACACCGCGATCTCGCTGCAGGTGTCGACAGGCCGGGTGACGGTGCCCAACGTCGTCGGGCTGAGCCTGAGCCAGGCACAGAGCACGCTCGCGGACCGGGGTCTGGAGTCGACCTCGACCTTCCGGGAGAGCTCGGAGTTCCCTCAGGGCACGGTGCTCGAACAGGAACCGCGGGACGGCATGGTCGACCAGGGCACGACCGTCGAGCTCGTCGTCGCCCAGGCTCCTGCACCCACGCCGACGCAGTCGCCGACCTCGGAGCCGACGACCGAGCCGACGCAGACTCCGACCGACTCGCCGCCCCCGGACAACGAGGGCGACTGAGCGGCCGAGCTGCTCGGTGCCGTGGTGCCAGACGGGGAGTGCAGCCCTCACTCGGCACCACGGCCGCGTCAGGGCACGGCCGCGTCAGGGCACGGCGGTTTCATTGCCTTGCGGTGTCAGGGCACGGCGACGCGGGCGGCGACGGCCGAGGCGTCCCGCACCAGCGGCGAGAGTCCCGACGACCGCTCCACGGCGTCCTCGCTGCCGCAGATCCGCAGCCAGGTGGCGAGCAGCCGGTGACCGCCCTCGGTGAGCACGCTCTCGGGGTGGAACTGCACACCGTGCAGGGGCAGGTCGCGGTGATGAGCGGCCATGATGATGCCCGACGCGGTGTGCCCGTTCGGGACGAGCTCCGGGCCGACCGTGTCCGGCTCGATCGTCAGTGAGTGATAGCGGGTGGCGGTGAACGGCACGGGCAGTCCTTCGAGCACGCCGGTGCCCAGGTGGTGCACGAGCGAGGTCTTGCCGTGCAGCAGCTCCGGCGCCCGCCCGACCACCGCGCCCGTGACGACGCCGAGCGCCTGGTGACCCAGGCATACCCCCAACATCGGCTGTGCGCGCTCACCGCAGGCCTCGATCATCGCCATCGACACGCCCGCCTCCTCCGGAGTGCCCGGACCCGGGGAGATGAGGACGCCGTCGAAGTCGGCACCGTCAGCGGCAGAGACGGCGTCGTTGCGCACCACGGTGCACTCGGCCCCGAGCTGCTCGAGGTAGCCGACGATGGTGAAGACGAAGCTGTCGTAGTTGTCGACGACGAGGATCCGCGTCGGGTCGGTGCTACTCACCGGACCATTGTCACCCACCGAGCGCCGGGAGCCGGTGCGTGTCAGCGGATGGGAGTCGCGTGCTGAAGCCCGATCGAGCCTGAGTACGCGGGGATCTCGATGTCGTCGAGGACCTCCTGCGCGTAGCCGAGGCCGGCGGCCTCGACGTACTCCTGGTAGATCTGCACGGCGCGGTCGTCCTCGAGCGCCTGCTGCAGCCGGTCGGGATCGCCGATCGCGGTGATGACGAACGGAGGGGAGTAGACCCGACCCTGCAGGATGAGGGTGTTGCCGACGCAGCGGACCGCGCTGGTCGAGATGACCCGCTGGTCCTGGATCATCATCGCCTCAGCGCCCCCACGCCACAGGGCGTTGACGACCCCCTGGACGTCCTGCTGGTGCACGACGAGGTCGTCGACGGTCAGACCCTCAGGGATCTGGTCACCGCGCAGAGGGGAGTCGGTGAGCGAGACGGCGACGCCGGGTCCGGTGACCGGCACGGTGCCGGCGTCCTGGGCATGGCGGCTGGCCGAGTCGAGGATGCCCGCCACGGCCTCGTCCCGGTCGGTGCGGAGCTCGGTCAGGGAGGCGACCTCGTCCTGGAGCCGGGTCACCTCGGCCGCACGGATCGTCGCCCGTCGGGTCTCGTCGCGGATGACATCGGCGAGGCCGCTCGCCGCCGAGCGCAGATCGAAGCCCTGGGCGGCGCCGCTGCTCGCCGAGAACAGGGCCCCGGCGAGGACCGCGACGAGGGGCACAAGGATGGTCCAGACCGTGAGCTGGCGTCCGATCCGCCAGCGCATGCGACGTCGTGGGGGCTCACCCGGGTCGTCGTCCGGTGCCGGGGTGGCGTCCGGTGCAGTGGGTTCGGTGGCGGTATGCGGTTCGGGGCCCGGGCGCGACGGATCGGCACCCGAGGGGGTGGCATCGCCCGTGCGCTCCGTCATGCATCTACGCTAAGTGACAGCACCGGGATCCTCATACCCGGACCATCATGTGTGACCCCATCGAGATGGGGCGAGCCGACGATCAGGAGTAGTACCGTGCCCAAGTCCCGCGGACGCGCCAAGCGGACCTCGACCCCCCCGCCGGAGCTCGGTCCCAAGCCCGTGGCCGTGAGCCCCACGTGGTGGGCGCCGGTCATGGTGGGCCTGATGATCGTCGGGCTGCTCTGGGTCGTGATCTTCTACATCACCGCCGAGCAGTACCCCCTTCCCGCGTTGGGCCGCTGGAACCTCGGCATCGGTTTCGCGCTCATGCTCGCCGGCTTCGGCATGACGACCCGCTGGCGCTGACGCCTCCGAACGCACGCCCGTGGTGCCGACCGGGGGATTAACGCCGCCCCTGGCACCACACCCCACAACCCGCCGCACGCCCGTGGTGCCGACCGAGGGCTGCACACCGCCCCTGGCGCCACACGACTCTGACTGTGGATAACCTCGCGAGGATCTGACCGGGAGCCGTCAGGCTTGTGGCATGACGGCGAAGGACCGAGCACACACTCCGCGCCGAGGTCGCGTCCTCCGCGATCGACGTGAGCGCAGAGCACGGCCCATCGCGCTCGCGCACGGCGGGGTGGCGCACCGTGCGGCGCTGAGAGCGGCCGGCGTCACACGCGCGGACGTGCGGACCGAGGTCGAGGCGGGACGCTGGACTCGTCGGGGCCGTCACACCGTGCAGATCGGCACCGGCGACCTCAGTCCGGAGGCGCTGCTGTGGCAGGCGGTCTGGGAATCGGGGTCAGGCGCCGTCCTGGACGGTGTGAGCGCACTCATCGCCAGCGGTCTGTCCGGCTTCACGCAGCACCTGATCGATGTGTCGATTGTGGACCGGAACCGCCGACACCGGCTCCCCGGGGTGAGACTGCACCGACGAAGGCGCCTCGGGCCTGTTGTCCACGTCGGCATCCCACGTGCCCACGCCGAGGCGGCGACGTTGCGTGCTGCACTGTGGGCGGTGTCCGACCGTCAGGCTCTGCTCATCCTCTGCCTGGTCGTCCAGCAGCGCATCGCCCACCCCCAACGGCTGTGGGCCGCCCGCGCCGAGCTGACGCCGCACCCGCGAAGGTCTCTCCTGCTCCGCGCGCTCGCCGACATCTGCACCGGCGCACACGCGCTCGGCGAACTCGACTTCGCGACTCTGCTCAGAGAGCGTGGGCTGCCCCTGCCCTCCCGACAGGTGGTGCGTGACATGCCGAACGGGCGTGTCTACCTCGACGTTCGTTGGGACGATCTCGGACTCGTCGTCGAGATCGACGGCGGACACCACGCCATGGCTCTCATGCCGGTGGACGACGCGCTGCGGCAGAACGATGTCGTCCTCACCGGCGACACGGTGCTTCGTATCCCCATTCTCGGGCTGCGACTGCAGCCGGACAGGTTCTTGGATCAGATCGAGCGGGGCATCCAGATGCTGCGCCGGCGGGGGGCTCGGCCACTCGCGGGATAACGCTGGCAGGACAAGGACACGTGGTTGTCCACAGGACCTGTGGATATGTGGGTCCCGCCATGCACAGCGGTGTGGATAACCGAGTCGCACGGACGAGTTATCCACATGGTTGTCCCCATATGGGGAGAACTACACCAGTGTAATCACGCCCGCGTGGTCACTGCGTGGTGCCACACGAGGCCAGCAGCACCCGCCCGACACCACACCGCGCACCAGGCGTGCTGCGGAGGCGCGAGTGGCCGAGCCTCAGACGAGGGCGTACTTCAGGACCGTGAGTGCCACGAGGACGATCCCGATCGCACCGAGCCCGAGCCAGTGCCGGGAGTAGTCTCCGGGCTTGTTGAGCTGCGGCGGCCGACCGAGGTAGGCGAACACGGCTCCGACGAGGAGACCGGTGATCAGGCCGCCGACGTGTCCCTGCCACGAGATGTTCGGGAAGACGAACGGCAGGGCCATGTTGATGCCGAGGAGGATGAGGAGTCCGCGAACGGATCCGCCGAGCTTGCGCTGCAGGACGAACAGCGCTCCGAAGAGAGCGAAGACCGCCCCGGACGCGCCGACCGTCGGCCTGAACCAGTCGATGCTCTCGGGAGACGCCAACAGCAGGATCATGACGGAACCGCCGAGCACGCCCAGCGCATACAGAGCGGCGAACCGGGCCCTCCCGAGAGCCGGCTCGAGGTACTGCCCGATGACGTACAGGGCGTACATGTTGAACATGATGTGGAAGAAGCTCGAGCTGTGCACCAGCGCAACCGTGAAGAAGCGGTACGGCTGGACGTCTCCGAGCACCGGCGCGAACGCCAGGCGCTCGACGACCACGGAACCGAGGGCGAGCTGCAGCACGAAGACCGCGACCGTGACGCCGATGATCCCGAAGGTCAGCCGCGGCCGGCCGTCGGTGACACGGCCGCCGAAGACCGTCCGACCCTGCCGGACGGTCTTCGCACCTTCGGCGACACAGTCGACGCACTGCACCCCGACGGCCGCCTGACGCTGACAGGCCGGGCAGACCGGACGTTGGCAGCGCTGGCAGCGGACATAGCTCACCTGGTCCGGGTGCCGCGGACAGACCGGCGGCGCCTCGGGAGGCTGGGTGGGATACGGCTCGGTCATCGGTGCTGGTCGAACGGCTGCCCGGACGGGAGGACGGTCAGTCCTCGACGGTGACGCGCTCGATGACGACGTCCTCGACCGGGCGGTCCATGGCACCGGTCTGGACGCCGGCGATGCGGTCGACGACCTCACGTGACGGGCCGTCGGCGACCTCGCCGAAGATCGTGTGCTTGCCCTGCAGCCACGGGGTCGGGGCGACGGTGACGAAGAACTGGCTGCCGTTGGTGCCGCGGCCCATCCGCTTGCCGGCGTTGGCCATGGCGAGGATGTAGGGCTTGGTGAAGTCCTTGTCGGGGCTGATCTCGTCGTCGAAGGTGTAGCCGGGGCCGCCCATGCCGGTCCCGGTCGGGCAACCGCCCTGGATCATGAACCCGGGGATGATGCGGTGGAAGACCAGGCCGTCGTAGAACGGGCCGGCGTTGGTGCGGCCCGCGTCGTCGGAGTAGTCGCGCGTGCCCTTGGCCAGGCCGACGAAGTTGTCGACGGTCTTCGGGGCGTGGTCGGCGAAGAGGGTGATGGCGATGTCGCCGTGGTTCGTGTGCAGGGTTGCCTTCATCCGGCCATTCTTTCATGCCGTATGCGTGGCTCTTGGACGGCTGTCTGGGGGATGGCGACCACTGTCTGGAGCGGGGGCTACCCCCGGCGCCGCCCGGCGGGGGACCGGGGGCCGGGAGGGCGTCGCGTTGGCCGGTGACCTGCGCGGATGTCTACACATGCACCAGATTGGGCATCGGCCGGTACACGTCGGACGCCCTGATCGGGCAGGATGTGTATCGGAAGCACTTTCATTCCCGATGCCGTTTCCAGTCCGACATCGTCGGCGGCGTCGGAGCAACCGAAGGAGTAGCCCATGTTCGGCAAGAGCCATGAGCAGAAGGCCAGTGAGCACGCCGCCGCCGCGCTGGCGGAGGCGAAGGTAGCGGCGAAGGAGCGATTCGTGGAGGTCATGGAGCAGGCGGAGCACGCGCGGGCAGCCTCGTACGGAGCAGCCGGCTCGGCGGGTGACCACGCCTCGCACATGCGCGAGAGTGTCGTCGAGAAGGCGGCGGTCGCGGGGGAGAAGTGGCAGCACGGCGTGGACGCCGTGACGCCTCGCGTCGAGGCCGCGATGGCAGCGGCCGCACCCCGCGTCGAGGCCGCGAAGGAGAGCGTCGCCCCCAAGGTGGAGGCGGCGAAGGAGACCTTCGTCGAGGACGTCCTGCCGAAGCTGGCCGAGACCGTCGCGGCCGTCGCCGCGACCGCGTTGGCCGCGAAGGAGAGCGCGAAGGCAGGCGCCGAGGCCGCCCGTGAGAACGCGCATCAGGTCAGGGACGTCGCCGCGGTCAAGGCCCAGGACTGGGTCGACCACGCACCGCAGGAGGTCGTCGACCTCATCCCCGGCGTGGAGAAGAGCCCGAAGAAGAGCGGCAAGTGGCTGATCCTGCTGGGTCTGGCCGCAGCCGGGGTCGCGGCCTACGCCGTGATGAACAGCAAGAAGGCCAAGGAAGACCCCTGGGCCACGCCTCGCTACGAGAGCCCGAAGGCCTCGACGAGCGGATCGGTCGGCAGCAAGGTCGACGCAGCCAAGGAGAAGGCCGCCGCTGCGGGTGCCGCCGTCGCCGCCAAGGCCGGTGAGGTCAAGGACACCGTGGCGACCAAGGCGCAGGACGCCAAGACCGACCCGAAGGGCAAGGCCAAGGACGCGGTCGACTCGGGCAAGGACGCCGCCGGGGACGCCGCCGACAAGGTCCGTGGCAAGGACGCCGGCGACAAGGCCGAGGATGCGGCGAGTGCCCTGAAGGAGGGCGAGCTGTCGACCGCGGCGGACGCCACGGGCGACGCTGCCGGCGACGTGGCCGACGACGTCCGCGGCAAGGATGCCGGCGACAAGCTCGCCGACGCCGGCGAGTCGGCGGGCGAGGCCGGTTCCGACGCCTGGACGGACGCGAAGACCTGGACCGAGGACAAGGCGGA
>JBAUUB010000364.1:0-6846 GCA_049582485.1 Dermatophilaceae bacterium | reverse complement strand
CACCGCAGGCCGAGCTGAGGACCGTTGGGCAGCTGATCGTCTCGGTCCCAGCGCCATGTCGTCATCAGCGCCAGCGCGAGCGTTCGACAGTCACGGAGCAGGCCGTGGTCGACCTGTGGGTAGTGCTCGCTGACCTTCTCGGGTGCGTGCGCGAGGTCGAACTCGACGGGTCCCCGACAGCAGGTCTCGAAGTCGATGAACACCAACCCCTGCGTGGTGGCCAGCACGTTGCCCGAGTGCGCCTCTCCATGCAACAGCTGCTCGCAGGAGCCGCGCTCACCGATCGCTGGGGCCAGGGTCTGCAGCGTGTCGACGAGCAGTGCGCGGTCGACCTCGCCCAGGGCCGGAGTCTGGTCGCGGTCAGCCAGCAGCCGTTGGGCTGAGCCGATTCGGTCCGTGAAGTGAGGCGTGCCGAGGTCTACTGCGCGCATGCCGGTGTGCAGCCGTTGCAGGGCGTCGGCGTAGTCGGCTGGTGGAATGCTGTTTGAGGAGGCGGGTTCGTAGTAGGTCCAGAAGGTGGCCGCGAAACCATCGCGACTGTGGATGGCCGGCGCGATTCGTGGGTCGAGGCGCGCTACCGGGCTTCCTTGGCTGGCGAGGCGTTCAGCGATCGGGATCTCGAACTGTCCCAGCTGGTATCCCAGTGGTGCCACGCGAGCCACGACGTCGCAGGGCAGCAGTCTGAGGGTGAGCTTGTTCGAGTTGTTGAGAATGACCACGTCCTCCGCCGCCAAGCCCAGGGAGGAAGCGATCGACATGACCGCGGCTGCCGCGCGTGACGCCTCCGGTTTCTCCATGATCGTCAGCCGGTCACCCACCGGAACAGGAGCACCAGGGTCAACACGCCCAACGCGACGGTGATCAGGAGGGGGAGCACGGTGAGCGCCAGCGCGGCGACGATGTAGCCCAGTGTGGGCGGGCCTGGGTTGGGGTTGGCGGCAACCGCCTTCTCCAGCAGGCGGTAGTTGCGCACGTTCGCGCGGTGGGCCACGTCCGCGACGTCACCAAGGAGGGGTACCAGTCCCAGGGCCGCGTCCAGGAGCAGGTTCCAGGCCATCTGGGCCAGGACCGGGACGGGCACCCGGGCGCGAACGGCGTCGAACATGATCGCCCCCGAGATCCCCGACCCGAGCAGGTCGCCGAAACCCGGGACCAGGCCCAGCAACGCATCGACGCCGACGCCCTGCTTGGTCCCCGGGATCCGCACCAGGTCATCGAGCAGGATCGCCAGCCGGCGGCTGGCTCGCAGGTTAGGTCTCGGTGGAGGAACGGGTTGGCCCACCAGAGCATCGTGCCCTACGTCAGAGCAGCAATTCTCGACCAGGACCTGCCTGGCGTAATCGCCCGGGTCGACGGCGAGCAATCACGTCGCCTGGCGAGCCGCCTGCCGGCGGTGCTCATCCCCGGAGCACGGACATGGACTCGAGCTCATCACCGTGGAAGCCGACGTCGCGGGTGCTGATCGCCGCACCGGCAGCGCCGAGGTGCGGCTACGTGCCACCTACCGCCGGCAGTCGGGCGCTCGGGCCACCAGCACCCGCGCCTTGACAGCGGTTCGCCCGCGTGGTGCCCGTCGATGCATTCGGCAAGTGCTACGGAGCGGCCGGGGCCGTGTCGCGCGGTTCGAGGATCACAACGGCGGTCTCGTTTGGCCGCAGGGCTGCGTAGTCATCGAGATCCTTGTCCAACTGGGCCCAGCGACTCCACAGCCGCTCGCGCTCTTCGCCCTGTGCGCGACGCGCACGAACTCGCCGGGTCCCGTCGCGAGTCTGGACCACGGCCTCGGGTTGAGCCTGCAGGTTCAACCACCACGCCGGTTCGGCCCGACCCCACCCGTTCATCGCCATCGTGACCAGGTCGGGCCCGTCCTCGAAGTAGCCGATGACGACCCGACGTGGAATGCCACTACGCCGGCCGGTCGTGGTCAGCTGCGCCGTCCCATAGCGTCCCGGCTTGGGCCTCCACAAACCGAACCGCCCGCCACTCACCCGCAGCAGTGCCCGATGTCCATGCCAGAAGGTCTCAACGAACCAGCGCGGCGGAAGACGGGCCCGTCCCCGACCTGCCACTGCTGCTCGCGCCTCATCGTCGCTGGCCATGACCACAGTGTGACCGTGGCGCACTCGGTCGGGCAATGGGGAGCCCCTCCTAGCCGCCCGGACAGCGTCCTCAGCCTCAGTTGATGCCGCCGCGGCGCGAACGGCCGTGCGCTCACCCCGGCCACTCCGTCCCAGTAGCCAACTGCGCCGCGTGCCGGGCGCGAGATCAGCCGAGATTGGTATCCATCATTGACGTGCTACGCGGCACCGGTGGGTTCGGACCTCACCTGCTCCGGATCAACGCGTGGCCCGGGCCGGGCGTCACGTCACTCGCCGCGCGGCGGCGGCTGCTGCCGCGGCCCGCTCCACCCATGGCGGCGTGTCGCCGTAGCGCTGGTTCGGCACGAGCGCGCCGGCTGCAGAGCACTCGATCAGCTGGGTCATCCGGCGGTCGCGTGTGGACTCCTGCTTGGCTGAGGTCACCCAAACGGTGCAGATCTTGCGGTAGCTCGCGGTCGACGCCTCCCAGAAGGCTGTGGCGGCGGAAGAGGCAGCCAGCCGGCCGGCGTAGGGCTCGGTGAGTCCGACCTCCTGGCCTTGGTAGCTGTAGCCCGCCTCCTCGCGAGGACGCTGCTCCCAGATCGCCAGTCCGCTGGGCTGCATCCGCCCCTCAACACGCAGCTTCTCGACGAGGTCGAGGTTGACCTTGCTCCATCGGGAGGTCTTCTGGCGAGGGGTCCAGCGCTGCCGCCGGGTGTCGTCGTCGATGCGCTGGACCACCGAGTCGATCCACCCCCAGCACAGAGCCTCGGGCACCGCCTGCTCCCAGGTCAGGCCGCGATCGGCGACATGCCTCTTGTTCAGGCCCATCCACAGCTCGGTCTCGGTGTCGTGGTGCAGCGCCAACCATGCGCCGAACTCCTCAGGGGTATCGAAGAAGCGCGCAGGCCGCTCGGGCGTGCCGCCCATCCGACCCGGGCTCCCGTCCCCCGCCTGGTCACGTGCCATCCCAAGAGCCTGCCACCAATGCTTGTCCCGCCATAAGCCCAAGGCGACCGCGGCATGGCGCCGCGTGTTTCCCGATGGGGCTGCAGATTGTGGTCATGGGGATGAGTGGTTCAAGGGCGCGGCGTGGGTGCGACCCGCGCGAATCGCTTTGGTCGCTGGCGGGACCAGGCGGGTGCGACAGCCGCTGCAGTCCAGACAGAGAGGCCCCTCGCACCCGGTATCCACTGCACCCGGTGTGATCGTCTGAGAGCATGGCCGCCACGCACGCCCTCTCGGTGTCGACGTGATCGTCGGGCCTGGCTGTCAGGGTTGTTGGCGAACACGTCGCACGGCCAGGCCCACTACCGCCCGCCATCTGAAGACTAGGAGCCGCTGATGAGGTACTCCGTCCTGGGTACGACTGGTGTCCAGGTGTCTCGGATCTGTCTGGGCACCGCGACGTTCGGTGTCGCCCCCACCGCGCACGACGCCGACCGGGTCGTCGGAGCCGCCGTCGAGGTCGGCATCAACTTCGTCGACACCGCCGACGTGTACGGCAACATGCCCGTCTTCGACCGGCCCGGCGCCCCGGCCGCGGCCGATCGGGAACCGGCCGAGCAGATCCTGGGCCGCGCCCTGCGCGGACGCCGCGACCGGATGGTGCTCGCCACCAAGTCCAATGGCGTGGTCGGGCTGGACATCAATGACCGCGGCCTGTCCCGTCGCCACATTCTGCGTCAGGTCGAGACGAGTCTGCGCCGCCTGGAAACCGACTACATCGACCTCTACTACGCCCACGACCCCGACCCGCACACGCCGTTGGAGCACACGCTGGCGGTGTACGACGACCTGATCCGGCAGGGCAAGATCCGGTACTTCGCCTTGTCGAACCATCCCGCGTGGCAGGTCACCCAGGCCCTGTGGATCGCCGACGACCGCCGTCAGCAGGCGCCGGTCGCCGCACAGGTGAAGTACAGCCTCATCGACCGGGCCGCCGAACGGGAGCTCGCGCCCGCGTGCGCGCAGTTCGGGCTGTCCCTGGTCCCCTATGCGCCGTTGCACGGCGGACTCCTTGCCGACCTGTGCGTTCTTGACCGCGACGTCTCCGGAGACCAACGCTTCGGCGCTGAAGGGTTCACCGCGGCCGAGATCTCCCTGGCCCGGCAGGTCGAGCGACTCAGCCGCACCTGGGGACTGCAGCCGTATCAGGTCTCGCTGGCCTGGCTGCTGTCCCGCCCGACCGTCGCCTCCGCCATCGTCGGCGCCGAGACCGCCGACGAGCTCGTCGCCAACGCCTCCGCGGCCGACGTCGAGCTCACCCCGGCGCAACTCGACGCGCTCACCGCGCTGGGCGAGGAACCTGCAGCCTTCCACCACCGATCCGGCCCCGGCCCCGAACACCCACCCGCCGCGACCGATGGCACGTCAGCCGACTGAGGCTGCACCGCCTCGCCCCTGACACCGACACTAGGGTCCCCCTTCAAGCGCACCCAGCACTGCGCCAAAGCGGCCTGGCCGTTTCACAGCCGTCCCCTCGAACCAGTGCGGGTTGCCTCGCAGAGGCGGGTCTATCCGCCGGGTGATCACCGCCAAGGCATGCTACACCCCGGTGCTAAATGGAGCTCGATGGTGTCCCGCGTCAAGAAGGTGGCACGAATTCGGGGCGGTCAAAGTTGGGGATGGTCGGGTCGGCGATGCCGGTGTGGACCTCGTAGGGGAAGTTCCAGGAGAGGTGCTCGTGGGGTCGGATCTTGTTGAACTCGACCCGGAAGGTCTCGGCGATCGGGACCAGCTCGAGATGGTCAGCGATCTCCTCCAGGTACAGGCCCTCGTACTTCAGTGACTGGAACGCCCGCTCCCGCACGCCGTTCTGCCCGGGGGTGCGGACCTTGATCCGGATGTGCTTGAGCTCGGGACGGGAGGCGATGAACGTCGCGAACGCGTGGGAGCGGAACGGGCCGCCGTTGTCGGTGACGAGGGTGACCGCGTGCAGGATCTCACCGGTGTCCGGGTCGAGCGGGCACAGGTCCGCCAGCGGGTGCCCGAGCATGGACTCGGCCTCGAGGATCGCGAGCTCGACCGCGGTGATCGCGTCGTGCTTGTTCGCCGTCGGGGACCAGTGCCAGCCGAACTCGTACTTGGACCAGTAGTCCGCGACCCCCGCGACCCGCCAGGTGCCCCCGGCGATCGTCTCGAACTCGCTGAAGTCGAACTGCCATACCTGGTTCGGTCGGGTCGGGGTGACCGCGAACGCCGCCTTGCGTTCCTCGGCGAACTTGCGCCGTTCCCGCTGATAGTCGGCCCGCTGGACCAGGTCGGCCTCGGTGAGCACCCGCAGCACGCTCGACATCGACAACCGGTGTCCATGGTGGCGGGCCGTGGCCCACACCTTGCGGTGTCCCCACGCCGGCTTGCTCTTGGCGATCTCGACCAGCGTCTCTCGGTGCTGCGTCCGCACCGGCGCCGGCCAGGGTCCCTTGGGCGGATGCCCTGCCTTGGCCTTGGCCTGCCAGCGGCGGTAGGAGCGGACGGGGATGCCGAGCAGGGCACAGAACCTCGTGGTCGGCATCCCCGCCTCGACACGGATTACCTCGAGGTCCGCGAAGGGCCCAGCCGGCCCTCCGCGCTCTTCTTCCACACCCGCAGCTCGACCGCGGCCTCACCCAGCGCCCGGGTCAGGTCATCGACCTCGGCCTCGAGTTGGGACTCTCGCGACGTCGGCCCGGAACGGCCCGCTGTCAGGGCCGTCTTGCCGGCCTCGAGGAACTCCGCCTTCCACTTCCCGATCGAGGTCTCAGAGACCTTCTCCCGCCGAGCCGCCTCCGCCATCGAGACCTCCCCGGCAAGGACCGAGAGCACGATCCGGACCTTCGTCTCCGACGGCACCACCGGTGGACGCGCCATCACTCACCTCCTGAAATCACCCGGATAGTCCATCACTAACCGGTGTGCCAGAAAGCCTGACGCGCAACATCGTCACCGGAGCAACCAGCGGCATCGGCCGCGCCACCGCCCTGGCCTTCGCCCGCGCCGGCGCCTCCGTCGCAGTCCTCGACATCGACGCCGACGGCGCCCGCGCAACCGAGGACCTGATCCGCGCCGAAGGCGTGCCCGCCCTGGCCCTGATCTGTGACGTCACCGACGCCGCCCAGGTCGCCGACGCCGTCGACCGCACCGTCACCGACCTCGGCGCACTGGATATCGCGTTCAACAACGCCGGCATCGAACAACCCCTGACAGCCCTGGCCGACATCCCCGACGAGCAGTTCGACCGGATCATCGCCGTCGACCTGCGCGGGGTGTTCCTCTGCATGAAACACCAATTACGCATCATGCTCGACCACGGTGGCGGCAGCATCGTCAACACCTCCTCCGGCGCCGGCCTCAAAGGCTTCAAAGACCAAGCCGCCTACGTCGCCGCCAAGCACGCCGTCATCGGCCTGACCCGCTCCGCCGCCCTGGACTACGCCGCCTCGGGCATCCGCATCAACGCCATCTGCCCCGGCATCATCGACACCGAGATGATGACCCGCTTCACCGGCGGCACCCCCGAAGGTCGACAGCGCGTCATCGACCAAGAACCCATCGGACGCATGGGCACCCCCGACGAGATCGCCAACGCAGTCCTCTGGCTCTCCTCAGACGCCGCAAGCTTCGTCACCGGACACGCCATGGTCGCCGACGGCGGCCAAACCACCTGACCGGAAGGCCCACCCACCCGCCAGTCAAATACTGGTTTGCGTCTGACTTCGTGAGACATCTGGGCGGGGAAATACCCATCCAGGGTTCGGCGTGGCGAGTCGATCAGGAGGTCGATGAC
>JBAUUB010000363.1:0-1599 GCA_049582485.1 Dermatophilaceae bacterium | reverse complement strand
CAGCAGCACCGCCATCGCGGCCGTGGAGGCGACGATACCCTTCGACCCCATGCCGGCTTCCGTCAGCCCCAGGTGCAGCGGATAGTCACAACGCCCGGCGAGATCGCGATATACCGCAATCAGATCCTGGACGCCGCTGACCTTGCAGGAGAGCAGGATACGATCGTGCGCGAGCCCCAGCGCTTCGGCCTGCTGTGCGCTGTCCAGCGCCGAGGTCACCAGTGCCTCGCGCATGACGACCGATGCGTCCTGCGGCTGCGCCCGCCTGGCATTCTCGTCCATCAGCCGGGCCAGCAACTCCTGGTCGAGACTGCCCCAGTTGACACCGATGCGTACCGGCTTGCCCAGCCGGCAGGCAAACTCGATCATGGTCGCGAACTGTTCGTCGCGTTTGGAGCCACGGCCCACATTGCCCGGATTGATGCGCAGCTTGGCAAGAGCCGCGGCACAAGCCGGATGCTGGGTCAACAGGCGGTGGCCGTTGAAATGAAAATCGCCGACCAGCGGCACCGTGACACCGCGCCGCTCGAGCTGGTCGCGAATCCGCGGTACGGCGGCCGCAGCCTCGGCATTGTTCACGGTGATGCGCACCAGTTCAGAGCCGGCACGCGCCAGCGCCGCGACCTGGGCAACCGTTGCCGCCACGTCCGCGGTATCGGTATTGGTCATCGATTGCACGACAATGGGCGCACCACCGCCGACAGCAACACCGCCGATCGTCACGGCAGCGCTTCTGCGGCGCGGCAACGGACCATATGGGGGAAGGCAATTCATGACCGGTTACTCTAGCGTGAAACGCGCCACGTCGGCGCGGATGTGCGGCCCCATATCGAAGGGTTGCCCGTTGTAGATCAGGCGTACGCCCCGCGCGTTGCCGACCACGACCTGGAGCGGCGGTCGGCCCTGCACCTGTTGCTCCGCACCCGCTGTGTTCAGCTGCGACATCAGGATGCGATTCTCCCGATCCCGCACTTCGACCCACGACGACGTTTCGAATACGAAGCGCATCGCCGCCATCCCGGATGATTTCTGCGCCGGCACCTCCGCGGCGACTGGCTCCGCTACCAGCGTTGCCGGCGCAGCCACCCCGCCTGGCGGCAGCTCCGCCGGCAGCGGTTCCGGCGGTACCACGTGCTGGATCGGCGGTGGCACAGGCTGCGATACGACAGGGGACACCACGACGCTCGGCGGCGCCGAGAAGAAAAATTCGAATACCGCCACCGCGCCAATTACGACTGCGAGCCCGAGCGCGTAAGGCAGCCAGCTTTTCGGGCGCTGTTCCGGAAACGGAATATCCTTCGAGTGCGGGGCAACCGCACCAGGCCGGCCAGCGGTCTCGGGCAACTCGATCGCTGCCACCAGCGGCTCGGCGTCGAGTTCGAGCAATCGCGCATAGTTGCGCACAAAACCGCGCACGAACACCGGTCCGGGGAGCCGGTCATACGCATCGGCTTCCAGCGCATCGACCTGCGTGGCCGACAGTTTCAGCTGCTGGGCGACCTCGGCCACCGTGAGATTGCGCCCTGCGCGGGCATCCGCCAGCGCACGCCCCGGACGCACACGATCAACGCCGGCCACTGCTCCGGCTGCACCTTCGCC
>JBAUUB010000362.1:0-29397 GCA_049582485.1 Dermatophilaceae bacterium | reverse complement strand
CGACCACACCGACCAGGAAGACCCCCATCGACAGAACCCTCCAAACCGTCCCTTGACAACAGAGGGGTGCCGAAGTGACGCAGCGCCGGGGCTGTCCTTCCATGTCGGAAGTCACGCCGCCGCCAGTCCGAGAGAGTGCCTTGGTGGGCTCTGCCGTCGGCTCAGCTCGTGCGCGGGATGGTGACTACTTCAGCGCTGGCGAGCGCATCAACTTGAGACTGCAGTCGTGTGGCAATTGCGCGGTCGCGCTCAGCGGTCGCGGCCTGGTATCGCAGCGCCATCGTTGGGGTCGTGTGGCCGAGCCGGTGCTGCATCTCGCGGACCGTCGCCCCACTTTGCGCGCCGAGGGTGGCTGCGGTGCGCCGAAGGTCGTGCCAATGCAGATCGGGCTTGCCGATCGCTTCCCGCGCTGCGTAGAAGCCGTAGGCGGTCTTGGTGTAGGCACGGCCGTCGCGTCGCTCAGTTCGGGCCTCCCGGCCGTACAGCGCTGAAGGTGCCAGCGGCGAGCCGTCGCGTCCGGGAAAGATCAAGGCGTCCCGGCCACTGACGGGCAAGTCCGCCAGGTGTTCGCGCAAGGCGTCCGCGACGATGGTGGGCACAGAGATCTCTCGGACGCCGGCGCGTGTCTTGGGTGGCCCGATCTCTTTGCGGCCTTCGGCGCGGACGGCGCCTCGGGTAATGGAGACGGTCTCGCCCGCGAGGTCGACGTCGCGCCGTCGCAGGGCGACCGCTTCGCCGAACCGCAGGCCGCCAAGCCCACATAGGAGAGTGAGGGCGCGGTGCTGGCGTGGCATGGCGTCGGCCAAGGCGAGGAGTTCTTTGAGGGTGAGCACTTCGGGCTCGCGGGCCACCGGGGTGCGACCGCCCGCCCTGATCCGGCATGGGTTCCTCACGATGAGGTCATCCTGTTCGACCTGAGTCATGATCGCCACTAACACTAGGTACGCGTGGGCGCGGGCAGTCGGGGTCCGTTTGCCGTAGCTCTGGAACCAGGAACGAACAGTTGCCGGGACGATCTCATCCAGCGGCATCTCGCCGAAGGTAGGGATCAGGTGGCGCTCGAGTGCGGAGCGATAGCTCGCGCGCGTCGTCGGTCGCAGGTCGTGGCGTCCCGCCAGCCAGCCGCGGGCGTAGACGCTGAAGACGTTGCTGCGGCGCTCGACCTCGGCCGCCTTGATCGCGGCGTCGCGAGCAACGGGGGAGGACCACGTGCCCGCGCTGATCAGTCGGTGTTCGTCGACTAGCCAGGCCCGGCGTCCTGTCGGGTGTCGAAGGTGTGGGGGGCGTTGTAGCGAACCGTGTTGGGGCCGGTGTAGCGGGCGCGATACCGCTTGCTCGGCAACCGGGTGATATGACCGAAGGTCCGTTGTTTAGCCATCGTGTCTACCCCTGTCCGTGTCCAATACGTGTCCAATGAGAGGGCATTTGTGTCCGCGTGCGTCACCCTATGTCGTCCACACGTGCTCGGCATATCTGCAGGTCAATGATAGTTTACGCAGGTCAGGACGTGAAGGATTGCGGTCGTACGTTGTAGGCGGCGATTGTTTTCGAGTCCCTTCACGTCCACCAGTCGTCGTGGCCAGAGCCTGCACGGTCTCCCACGGTCGCACGCCCAGCCCCGGCTGCGGGGCGCGTGGTCCGGCGACTGGGTCGGGACCCGGCTCAGGCGCCACGTGGTCCCACCCCTTGTCCGGCTCGGGAGCGAGGTGGGAGAGTTGGCCATGTCCGCTCGGTCACCGTTCCTCGCCGGTGCACTCGCGTGGCTCTACACCGGCGAACAGCCACGTCACTGTCCTGGATGCGGCTACGACTGGTCCATCGACACCGGGGCAGCGCTCGAGTCGATCGCATCCTCGGCGAGGCAGTACCCGGCCCTGCTCGACGGGCGGGACGGCATGGTCCCCGCGGCGGATGGGGGATGGAACGCCACCGCATACCTGTGGCACCTCACCGACCTCGCCCGGAGCTGGTCGGAACGCTGGGTGCAGCTGGCCGCGGCGCCGGGGGCGCTGCTGGCCGGCTGGGACCCTGATGTCCTGGCGGAGGCGCGCAACTACCGGTCGCTGCCCACGGTGCCGGCACTGTGGGCGCTGTCGACGTCGACGGCGACCTTCGTTGCGCTGGGCGAGCACCTACCTCCGCAGACCCCGTTCCTCCATGGCGACTGGGGAAGGGGGACCGTCGCTGACGGGACCCGGTGGCTGGGCCACGAGTTCGTCCATCACCTGCTCGACGTCGACGCCCGCGCGTCGGGGACGCCGATGTGAAGGTGGCGACGGGCGGAGATCTGTTGGCCCGGACAGCCGGTCACGACGAGCCAAGGAGCGATGCCGGGAGTATGGTGCGTGAGGCGATGGTCCACGAGTGGGGAGGTCGGGATGGGTATGTTGTCCTCGATGGCGGGACGGCTGGCAGCGGGCGCCGCCGGTGGTGCCGCAGGAACGCTGGCGATGGACCTGACCTGGTACCTCCGCTACCGCCGAGGCGGCGGCACTCAGGGATTCCTGGACTGGGAGACCGCAGCGGGGACGACCTCGTTCGACGACGCTCCGGCCCCCGGGCAGGTCGGCCGGAAGCTCACTGCCGCGGTTCTTGGTCGAGAGCCGTCACCGTCGTCGGCCAGGGCGATGACGAACGCCGTGCACTGGGCGACCGGAGTGCAGTGGGGGGTGGCCTACGGACTCGCAGCGCCCCTGGTGCGCCGGGTCGGACCGCTGCCGGGAGGAGTCGCGCTGGCTGCGGTCGCCTTCTCGGCGTCGTACGTCGTCCTGCCCTTGCTGGGGGTGTACCGCCCGATCTGGGAGTACGACCGCAAGGTGTTGGCGCAGGATGCGACGGCGCATCTGGTGTACGGCATGACGGGGGCGGCCGTGACCTCGGCGGTCGCCCGCCGCTGAAGCGGGAGCACCACATCAATCGACGGATCGGCGGACCGGGCGGCGGCTTCGACCTGTGTTCGCGATGCGGCCGAGAGCGGAACACCTTCACGGAGGGTGGGACCCACACTTCAAAGGACCGGCCATCTGAGCGTGCGGCGACGGCATGGTGCAGGAAGCCGCGTGGAGAATGACTCCACCTGTGCCCCTTATGCCGGGAGGGACGATGGGCGCACTCTGGTAGTGCCGCGACCTTCGGCCGAGGGTCGGGTCGACCACTGAGGAGAGCGCCATGAACACCAAGCCGTGGAGAACGGCCGGGTCCGGAGCGGTGTCGTCCGCCGTGTCGGGGATCCAGTACCTCTTGAGGGCGCACGGGCATCCCGTGGCACCCGACGGATCCTTCGGGCCGGCTACGGCAGCCGCCGTCAGCGCATTCCAGACCACCGCCGGTCTCGCGCCCGACGGTGTCGTCGGACCCGCCACGTGGCCCCACCTGGTCGTGACGACACAGAGCGGCTCGACGGGGGACGCGGTCCGGGCTGTTCAGCAGTTCGGACTCGTTCCGTCCCCGGGCCTGGATCCGCTGGTGGTCGACGGGGCCTACGGGCCGCTGACAGCGGCGCGGGTCTCGGACTTCCAGCGCGCCTGGGGGCTGGCGATCGACGGCATCTGCGGGGCCGAGACGTGGTCCTTCCTGAGCACCCAGAGCCCCGGACCGCGACCGTGGCCCCTCGTCAGGCAGGGGGCCGACCAGGACTCCAACTGGCGGGTCCTCGCCGCCCAGCACCTCCTGCGTGCCGCCGGCGCCACGATCGCCGCCGACGGCGTCTTCGGGCCTGCGAGCGGTGCCGCGATCCAGGACTTCCAACACACTCTGCGCACGACCGACATCGGGCCGACGGTGGGTCAGCTCGACTGGCCGGCCCTCATCGTCACAGTCCGACCCGGCGACCACGGTGAAGCCGTCAAGGCCGTGCAGACCCTTGCTCCCGGCGGTCTGACGGTCGACGGATCGTACGGTCCACAGACCGAGGCCGCCGTTCGCGAGTTCCAGTCGATGTTCGCCCCACCGGTCGACGGCGTGGTCGGTCCGATCACATGGCACGCCCTGACGATGCCCATCTTCGACTGACTCCACCCAAGGTCGCAGCGCCGCCACCTGAGCGGCCCGGTCAGCCACCGAGCGGGGCGAACCCCCTGACGGTGAGGACCGCCGCACCGACGTCGTCACTGGCCGCCAGGTCGACCTCCGCGGTGATGCCCCAGTCCAGGTCGCCGTCGGGATCCACCACGACCTGGCGCAGCCGCCAGAGGTCCGGCGCCCGCTGGACCTGGAGCAGCGCGGGCGAGCGGGCGGCCTGGTCGGTCCCGATGGAGTCGTGCCTGTCGTAGTAGGCGCCGAGCGCGTCGTTCCACGCCTGTGCGTCCATCGCCACCTTCTGTGGCGGGTCGGTGAGCTCTGCGACGCGCGCCTCGAGCTGCCCGAGGTCCTCCCAGCGGTCTCGGGCGGCGAGCTCGACCCGGTGGAACATCGCGTTGCGGATCAGCACGGTGAAGGCGCGCTCATTGCCGGTGATCGGGCGAACCGGCGGCGCGACCTCGCCTCCGGAGAGGAGCGTCTCAGCGGGGTTGACGAGGTCCTCCCACTCGTCGAGGAGGCTGGAGTCCGTCTGTCGGACGAGCTCGCCGAGCCACTCGACGATGTCCTCGAGCTCCTCGGTCCGCATCGAGTCCGGAACGGTGTGCCGCAGCGTCCGGTATGCGTCGGTCAGGTACCGCAGGAGAAGCCCCTCCGAGCGGGTCAGGCCGTAGGCGGAGACGAACTCGGTGAAGGTCATCCCGCGTTCGTACATCTCGCGCACCACCGACTTGGGTGAGAGCGCCTCGGGGGAGAGCCACGGGTGGGTGGTGCGGTACGCCGTAAGGGTGACCTCGAGCAGGTCCGCCAGCGGCTTGGGCCAGCTCACCTCCTCGAGCCGGTCCATCCGCTCCTCGTACTCGATCCCGTCCATCTTCATGGCCGCCACGGCCTCCCCGCGCGCCTTGGACTCCTGAGCCCACAGCACCTGGCGCGGATCCTCGAGGACCGCCTCGACGATGGAGACGATGTCGCGAGCGTAGGAGTCGGACTCGGGGTCGAGGGTGTCCATCACGGCGAGCGCGAAGGGCGCGAGCGGCTGGTTGAGGGCGAAGTCGCGCTGCAGGTCGACGGTGAGGGCGTGCCGCCGGCCGGAGGCGTCCGCCTCGGGCAGGCGCTGGACCACTCCCGACGTCAGGAGCTCCCTGGCCAGGACGAGGGCGTGCCGGCCGAGTCGGCGCTGGTCCTTGTCGTCGTGGTGGCTGCCACGGATGAGCCGAGCGGTGTGAGCCACCGGGTTGCCCTCTCTGGCCAGGAGGTTGATGAGCATCGCGTGGGACATCCGCAGGCGCGGCTGCAGCGGCTCGGGCTCGGCCTCGATGAGCTTGGCGAAGGTCTCCTCGGACCAGCCGACGAAACCCTCCGGGGCCTTCTTGCGCTGGACCTTGCGCTGCTTCTTCGGGTCGTCGCCGGCCTTGGCGAGCGCCTTGAGGTTGTCGACGACGTGGTCGGGCGCCTGGGCGACGACCCAGCCGCGTGCGTCGAAGCCCGCGCGGCCTGCCCGGCCGACGATCTGGTGGAACTCCCGGGCCTTGAGCAGCCGCTGCCTGGTTCCGTCGAACTTCGACAGCCCCGTGAGCAGGACGGTCCGGATCGGCACGTTGATGCCGACCCCGAGCGTGTCCGTTCCGCAGATGACCTTGAGCAGCCCGTCCTGAGCCAGCTGTTCGACCAGCCGTCGGTACTTCGGAAGCATCCCTGCGTGATGGACGCCGATGCCGTGGCGGACGAGGCGCGAGAGGGTCTTCCCGAACCCGGTCCCGAAGCGGAACCCGCCGATCCGGGCGGCGATCGCGTCGCGCTCCTCACGCGTCGTGATCTTCGCGGCCATGAGGTTCTGGGCCCGCTCCAGGGCTGCCGCCTGGGTGAAGTGCACGACATAGATGGGCGCGCGGTCCTGCTCCAGGAGCTCCTCGATGGTCTCGTGCAGGGGGGTGACCGCATACGAGAACTCCAGCGGGACCGGTCGCTCGGTGCCGCCGATGACAGCCGTGGTGCGCCCGGTGCGACGGGTCAGGTCGTCGCTGAACATCGTCACCTCGCCGAGCGTCGCCGACATGAGGATGAACTGGGCCTGCGGGAGCTCGAGGATGGGCACCTGCCAGGCCCAGCCGCGCTCGGGGTCGGAGTAGAAGTGGAACTCGTCCATGACGACGAGGCCGATGTCGGCGGCCGGTCCCTCGCGCAGCGCGATGTTGGCGAGGATCTCCGCGGTGCAGCAGATGATGGGCGCGTCGGCGTTCACCGATGCGTCCCCGGTGATCATCCCGACGTTCTGCGCGCCGAACTGCGCGCAGAGGGCGAAGAACTTCTCGGAGACCAGCGCCTTGATGGGGGCGGTGTAGAAGGAGACCCGGTCCTCGGCGAGCGCGGTGAAGTGCGCGGCGGTGGCGACCAGGGACTTGCCCGACCCCGTCGGGGTGGAGATGATCACGTTGCTGCCGCTGAGGATCTCGAGGAAGGCCTCCTCCTGGTGCGGGTACAGGAGCAGGTCCTGCTCGCCCGCCCAGTCGCCGAAGACCTCGTAGAGACTGTCGGGATCGGCGTCGGCCGGCATCCGCTCGTCGAGGTTCCTCACCGAAGCGAGTATGCCCGCGCGAATCCCGCGGACCGAATCCGGGGAGCTCGGCACAGGCGTACCGTCGACGGTATGACCGAGCAGCAGCCGTACGTGGTCGTCGAGACTCACGACGGGTTCGAGCTGCGCCGCTACCCCGAGCACGTCGTCGCGGAGGTCATCGTCAGCGGCACCTTCGACGGGGCCGGCAACCGGGCCTTCCGGCCGCTCTTCCGGTACATCTCCGGGAACAACCGCTCCAGCCGCTCGGTCGCGATGACGGCGCCGGTGGTCCAGGAGGCGGTGGTCCAGGACGCGGCCTCGGAGAAGGTCTCCATGACCGCCCCGGTCGTCCAGACCGAGGCCGGCGACGGAGAGTTCGTCGTCGCCTTCGTCCTACCCGCGGACCTGACGGAGGAGACCGCTCCCGTGCCGGCCGACCCCGACGTGCGGGTCCGCACGGTGCCGGAGCGGCTCGCCGCGGCGCGCGGGTACTCGGGGCGCTGGACCGAGTCCTCCTTCCGTCACCACGCGGCCCGCCTCGTCGAGGACGTCCAGCGGGTCGGCCTGGTGCCGGTCGGTGCACCTCGCTACGCCCGGTTCAACGCCCCCTTCACGCCGTGGTTCCTGCGCAGGAACGAGGTCGTCCAGGACGTCCGCCGACCCGACGGCGCCGGGTGACCTCCCGGACCGCGTGACCACCGCATACCGAGCGGGGGGTGGGATCGCCCGTCCGTCCCGTTTCCGCGAGAGTGCGTCCCGGCCTGCCGAACCGGGAGTAGCGTGCGAAGGGGACGGCGCGAGGTCGTCCGCCCGGACGACAGTCGTCCCCGGCCGTGTCGACGGCGACAGGAGTGATGGCCATGATTCTCGTATGCGGGGCGACCGGGGACCTCGGCGGACGCATCGTGCAGCGACTGGTGAGCGACGACCACGCCGTCAGAGCGCTGGTCCGGTCGCAGTCGCCCGCCGGAGCACTCGAGGACCTGGGCGTCGAGATCGCGCGGGGCGACCTGCGTGACAGGGCGAGCCTGGCGGCCGCCCTCGTCGGCGTCACCACGGTAGTAACCACCGCGAACGCCATCTCGCGTGTGCTCGCCGGTGCCAAGGACGTCAGTATCGCCTCGGTCGACGTCGCGGGGAACCGCAACCTGGTCGCAGCCGCTCGGGAGGCCGGTGTGCGGCGATTCGTGTTCGTATCCGCGGCAGGGGTGGACCGGGGGATGGCGGACCTGGCCCCGCTCGCCGCGGCCAAGCGGGCCACCGAGCGCCTGCTGCGGGAGAGCGGGATGCAGGTCGTGCTCGTCCGGCCGGACATGTTCCAGGAGGTCTGGCTCGCCCCCACCTCCGGTATCGACCCGGCCAAGGGCAAGGCGCTGATCTACGGAACGGGGGACACCCCTGTGCGTTATGTCGCCGTCGCGGACGTCGCAACTCTCACCGCCCGACTGGCCGTGGTCGACAGCCCTCCGCGGATCGTCGAGTTCGGCGGGCCGGAGCCGCTGACTCGCAACGAGGTCGTGGCGGCGTTCGAGGCCGCGACCGGACGCCCGATCACGGTCCGTCACGTGCCTCGCCTCGTCCTGAAGGTGGCCGGCCGACTGCTGGCCCGCCCGAAGCCGGCGCTCGCGTCGCTGATGGGCATGGCCCTGTACGCCGACCTGAACCCCAGCACGTGGGACGACGCGCCACTGCAGGATGCCGGGATCGACCCGATCCCGGCCAGTGCCTACATCGCGGGGGCGGTGCGGGTCCGACGCTCACCTGACGTGACCTGACCCGGCCGCGCCGGTCGGCGCCGACGCGGCCGGCGCTCGGCCGCGGCGCTCAGGAGCGGTACTCGGGGTTCGGGTCCGAGGAGGAAGTGCCCGCGCCGGAGCCGGATCCGGAGTCCTCGCTGCCGCTGACCTGCTCGTCGCCGTCCTGTTCGAAGCTGTCCTGCTCGTCGTCGCGAATGTTGCCCGCGGCGGGGATGCCGCCGGCATCACGCACGATGGCGGCCAGATGCATCAGGTTCCAGGCCATCGTCTCGGTGTTGCGCTGCGTGAACTCGTTCTGCGGCCCACCCGATCCGTCGTCGAGATAGGAGGGACCCGGTCCGGCCTCTCCGACCCAGCCGGTGTCCGCCTGCGGCGGGATGAGGTAGCCGAGGTGCTGCAGGGAGAAGAGCACGTTCATCGCGACGTGCTTGATGCCGTCCTCGTTGCCGGTGACGACGAGCCCGCCGACCCTGCCGTAGAAGAGCGACTGGCCCTTGTCGTTGAGCTCGCCCGAGAGGGCGTAGAGCCGCTCGACCACCCGCGTGCACACACTCGACTTGTCACCGAGCCAGATCGGGGTGCCGAGGACGAGGATGTCGGCGGCGAGGATCCGCTCGGCCAGGGCGGGCCAGTCGTCCCGGTCCCAGCCGTGCTCACGCATGTCGGGCTGGACGCCCGGGGCGATGTCGTGGTCGACGGCGCGGATCTCGTCGACGCTCACCCCGTGCTCGCGCATGATCCGGGCGCTCACCGCCATCAGCCCAGCGGTGTGCGACTGCTCGGGGGAGCGCTTCAGCGTGCAGTTGACGAACGCCGCGCGCAGTCCGTCGAACCGGGTGTCGGTGCTCATGGGTTCCTCTCGTCGTCGGTCCGCCGAGCCTAACCATCTGTGCACACCCTGCGGCCGGACCTGGCCCTCCCACCTGCGGTGACCCTTCCGCGAGACACCCGTGAGAGGTAGCCTGAGTCGCCGTCGACCCACGCGACGCGGACCTCCACGCCCTGTCGCGGACGGCATGGGCGGGGTGTCCCGAACGGCGAGGGAAGCGAGCATCATGGCCACGGCGACGATGTCGATGAACCAGGTGATCCACGCGGCGGTCCGTCGCGACTTCGCGCGGCTCGAGGACGCGCTCGGTCGCCCCGAGGCGACCGGTCCCGAGCGCGCGAGAGCACTCGGCAGGGCCTTCGAGCACCTGGCGGCCGAACTGCACCGGCACCACACGTCCGAGGAGACCATCGTCCTGCCGCTGCTGCGATCCCTGGCCGTCCCCGAGGAGATCTGCGGCCATGTCATCTCCGAGCACGCCGACATGGTCCGTGCGCTCACAGCGGCCGAGGCCGCTGTCACGGACTACGTGCGTTCTCCGGACGAGGACACTCGCACGGCGGCCCTGGCTGCCGTGCGGACCGCCGCGCAGGTCACCGCGACGCACCTCGATCACGAGGAGGCCGAGCTCGAGCCCGTCATGGCCACGTTGTACGACACCCGCGGGTGGACCGCGGCCGAGAAGGAGCTGCGCAAGGCGCCACCGCGCGTGACGGGCGACTTCGTCGGATGGGTCAGCGACGGCGCGTCCCCCGCCGTCCAGGACGCGATCGATGCCCACATCCCTCGACCGGTCCAGGTGGTCTACGGGCGGTTCCTGGGACATCGGTACCGCTCCCGGGTGGCGCCGGTCTGGCGGTGATCTCGGCCCGCTTCCAGGCGTCGGCGGGCGTGGGGCCGGTCACCCGCTACGCGCCGGGGGCCGCTCATCCGGCATACTTGGGCCTAGCGTGCTCCGGGGTCGGTGCAAGTCCGAACCGGTGGTGACAGTCCACGACGTCGATCGCAGCCAGCGGTCGAGGGATGCGGTGAAACTCCGCGACCGACGGTGAAAGTCCGGATGGGAGGCAGCGCGCAGGGTCGACGCGACGTTCGCGCCGACCCGTCGAGGCGACGCCTGCGCACAGGCGGCGCTCCCGACTCTCGCCCGGAGCCGACCACGGATGTCGAGCACGAGGACGAGATGAGCACCGACCGCAGCGGCGAGCGCCACATGCGCCGTGCCCTCGAGGCTGCCCTCCTCGGGCCCGAGAACGACCCGAACCCGCGCGTCGGGTGCGTCCTCGCCGACGGAGAGCGGGTCATCGCCGTCGGTCATCACCGCGGCGCCGGCACCCCCCACGCCGAGGCCGACGCCCTGGCCCAGGCGGGCGAGCAGGCCCGGGGGAGCACCGCATACGTCACCCTCGAGCCGTGCCACCACACCGGGCGCACCGGCCCGTGCACGCTCGCCCTGCGCGACGCCGGCGTCCGCCGGGTCGTGTATGCGGTGGCCGACCCCAACCCGGCCGCCACCGGGGGCGGGGCCTGGCTCACCGGGGAGGGTGTCGAGATCGGGTTCGGGCTGCTCGCGGACGAGGCGGCGCAGCTGACCGCGACGTGGCGGCACCGCGTCCGCACCGGCCGGCCGTGGGTCGTGTGGAAGTTCGCGGCGACCCTGGACGGACGCTCGGCCGCCGCCGACGGGAGCAGTCATTGGATCACCGGGCCGCAGGCCCGCCGCGACGTCCACGCCGAGCGCGCCCGGTGTGGTGCGGTCATCGTCGGCGCGGGAACGGTCCTGGCCGACGACCCGCGGCTGACCGTCCGGGACGAGGCGGACCGCCCGATCCGCCGCCAGCCCCTGCGCGTCGTCGTCGGCGAGCGTGAGATTCCCCCCGGCGCACACGTTCTCGACGACTCGGCCGAGACGCTGCACCTCCGGACCCGCGACCCGCAGGAGGTCCTCACCGCCCTCGCCGGCCGTGGTGTGCATCGCGCCTGGCTCGAGGGCGGTCCCACGCTGGCGGCGGCCTTCCTGGGCGCAGGCTGCGTCGACGAGGTGGTCGCCTGGATCGCACCAGCCCTGCTCGGCGCCGGCCGATCGGCGGTCGCCGACCTCGGCATCACGACCATGGCCGACATCCTGCGCCTCGACGTCCGCGACGTGGCCCTCGTAGGGGGCGACGTGCGCGTGACCGCCCGCCCCGTTCCGACCCCGCCGTCGCCCGCTGCCGGACGTGGCGAGACCCGAACCCCACACACCCGGACGCGCGCCGGCGGCGCCGACCGGGCCCGGTCCGCCCACCTGACCACCGCATACTCCGTCCCCGAGAGCTAAGGATCCTGATGTTCACCGGAATCGTCGAGGAGCTCGGCCGCGTCGCGGCCGTCGAGCACGGCGCCGAGTCGGCGCGGCTGACCCTCCACGGCCCGCTCGTCACCGAGGACGCCGTCCACGGTGCCTCGATCGCCGTCAACGGCGTGTGCCTGACCGTCGTCGAGGTGGACGCGGGGGAGTTCACCGTCGACGTGATGCTCGAGACCCTCGACCGCTCGTCCCTGGGCTCGGTGCGGCCCGGCGACCCGGTCAACCTCGAGCGCGCGATGCGCGCGGACGGTCGCTTCGGCGGGCACGTCGTGCAGGGTCATGTCGACGGCACGGCGACCATCGTCGAGCGGGTGCCGGGGGACCGGTGGGAGGTCGTTCGGTGCACCGTTCCGGACGGGCTCGCGCGCTACGTCGTCGAGAAGGGGTCGATCACCGTCGATGGCGTGAGCCTGACCGTCGCATCGGTCGACGAGCGGACCTTCACGGTCTCCCTGATCCCCACGACCCTCGAGCTGACCACGCTGGGTCACAAGCGGGTCGGGGACACCGTCAATCTCGAGGTCGACGTGCTGGCCAAGTACGTCGAACGGATCCTGGACGCCAGAGAGGCAGGCGCGAACCGATGACCCGTAGCGACAAGCCCATGCCGACGTCGACGGCTGCGGCCCACCCGGCTCGGACGAGGACGGCAGCGCCGAACGGCGTGGCGGGCGCGGCGAGCGAGGGCGGGTCCGCGCTCCGCACCGTCGAGGCGGCCCTGGCCGCCCTGCGCGCCGGCAAGCCCGTCATCGTCACCGACGACGAGTCCCGCGAGAACGAGGCCGACGTCATCCTCGCCGCGCAGACGCTGACGAGGGAGTGGATGGCCTGGACCGTCCGGCACACCAGTGGCTACGTCTGCGCGCCGATGCCGGCCGAGGTGGCCGACCGGCTCGCCCTGCCGCTCATGGTCACCGAGAACACCGATCCGCTGCGCACCGCGTACACGGTCTCGGTCGACGCGGCCGACGGCGTGAGCACCGGCATCAGTGCGGCTGACCGGGCATACACCCTCCGGCTGCTGGCCGACCCTTCGGCCGCACCGGCCGACTTCGTCCGACCCGGCCACATCCTCCCGCTGCGGGCCCGACCCGGCGGGGTGCTGACCCGCCGGGGGCACACCGAGGCCGCGGTGGAC
Organism: Dermatophilaceae bacterium; assembly: GCA_049582485.1. Classification (GTDB taxonomy): domain Bacteria; phylum Actinomycetota; class Actinomycetes; order Actinomycetales; family Dermatophilaceae; genus F2B08. Next base: position 16,746 of record JBAUUB010000362.1, on the reverse strand, counting down.
CTGTGCCGGCTCGCCGGACTGGCACCCGTGGGAGTGATCGCCGAGCTCGTCCACGACGACGGCGGCATGATGCGTCGGCCGGAGGCCGAGCGCCTGGCGGTCGAGCTCGGCGCGCCGATACTGACGATCGACCAGCTCGCGACCTGGCGTCGACGGCACGACCGGGTCATCCGCAGCGCCACGACCCGGCTCCCCACCGAGCACGGCACGTTCACGATGCACGGCTACGCCGACGTCGAGACCGGTGACGAGCACGTCGCGCTGGTCGCCCTCGGCGCCGACGCCGGCCGCACCCCGCTGGTGCGGGTGCACTCGGAGTGTCTGACCGGCGACGCGTTCGGGTCGCTGCGGTGCGACTGTGGCCCTCAGCTGCACCGGTCGATGGCGAAGGTCGCCGCGGAGGGCGGCGCCGTGATCTACCTGCAGGGCCACGAGGGCCGCGGTGTGGGTCTGCTCGCGAAGCTGCGGGCCTACGCCGAGCAGGACGCCGGTGCCGACACGGTCGAGGCGCAGGAACGGCTCGGCCTGCCCGTCGACGCCCGCGAGTACGCCGCGGCCGCCGGCATCCTGCACGACCTGGGTATGAGCAGCGTGCGGCTCCTCACCAACAACCCGGACAAGGCCGCCGGGCTGCGCCAGCTCGGCATCGACGTCGTCGCCGTCGAGCGGCTGGTCATCGGCACCAACGCCGAGAACCAGCACTACCTGCGCACCAAGCGGGACCGGCTCGGGCACGACCTTCCGATCGACACCGACGACAGAGGAGCCAGCGCGTGAGCGGCGAGGGAGCACCGAGGATCAGCGTGGACGGGACCGGCCTGCGGGTCGCGGTCGTGGCGGCGCAGTGGCACACGACGGTCATGAACGGGCTCGTCGACGGTGCGCTGCGGGCGCTGACCGACGCCGGTGTCGCCGATGTCCCCGTGGTGCGCGTTCCCGGCAGCTTCGAGCTGCCGGTGGCCGCCGCCCGGATCGCGCCGACCCACGACGCCGTCGTCGCGCTCGGCGTCGTGATCCGCGGCGACACCCCGCACTTCGACTACGTCTGCCAGGCCGCCACGATGGGCCTCACCGACGTCTCCGTCCGCACCGGCACACCGGTCGGCTTCGGCGTCCTCACCTGCGACACCGAGGAGCAGGCCCTCGCCCGCGCCGGCCTACCCGGTTCGCGCGAGGACAAGGGCCACGAGGCCGCGACCGCGGCGCTGGCGACCGTCATCGCCCTGCAGGGCTTCCACCCGATCCTGCCACCCCTGTGACGTGGGTTCCGGCGGTCAGCCGCCGTCGCCCATGACGGCGAGGATCTGCTGGTATGCGGTGGTCCCGAACGCGACGAGCCGCGCCTCCTCGACGGCGGAGTCGGACTCGTGGATCGTGTCGACGGCTGCCCGGATCGCGTCCTCGCGCGGCCAGCCGTAGATCCCTGCACTGATCAGCGGGAAGCCGACCGTCCGTGCGCCGAGCTCGTCGGCCACCTCGAGGCAGCGTCGGTAGCAGGAGACGAGCAGCGCCCGGTCCCGCTGTCCGGCGGAGTAGTTGGGCCCCACGGTGTGGATGACCCAGCGCGCCGGCAGCTCGCCTCCTGTGGTCCAGCCGGCATCCCCGGTGGCCAGTCCGGTGGGGAAGCGCGCGATGCAGTCCCGCAGCACGGCCGGACCCCCCGCCCGATGGATGGCCCCGTCGACGCCTCCGCCGCCCCGCATGGCGGTGTTCGCGGCGTTGACGACCGCATCGACCTCCTGGGTGGTGATGTCTCCCTCGACGGCGATCAAGCGGACCATGCTCTCAGTCTGCCCCGGGGGTGCAAGTCCTCTCGTCGGATCAGGGGGTATCACCGCCGCCCGATGCCGCCGGGCGGACCTGGACGTTGCTGGCGGCCGTGGCCCCGATCGCGGTTCCCAAGAAGGCGTACACGGCCAGGGACGCCTTGAGCCAGTCCGGACTGCCGACCTCGACCGCCCCGAGGCCGGCCTGCACGCCACCCAACATCAGTCCGATGGTCGAGTACGTGGCGTAGATGGCCTTGCGCTTGGCCGGCGAGAAGACATCGGTCAGGAAACTGCCGCTCACTGGTTGCTCTCTCTTCCGTCGGGCGCCTTGGTCGCGGGCACTCTCCTCCGGTGCTCATCGGGCCGCAACACGTGGACTGCGCAACGGAGCACGTCGTCGATGGCAACCATCCTCCGCACCGCGCATCACGGTCAAGGGTGGGTGCTCTGGGGCCAGCCGAATTCCCTTGCGGCAGGACGATCAGGTGGGCGAGAACTGTCGGTGCAGTCGTTCGATCAGGGCGATGACGGCCAGGCTGTCCCGGGCGTCGACCGGTGGCGGGGTCCCGGTGGAGATCGCCTGCGCGACCCCGCGGTAGAACGCGCCGTAGTCACTGCGGTCCAGCGGGACACGTCGCTGCTCATCGGCCACGCCGACCTGGGCGTCGGCGTCCGCGGTCCGCACTCCGAAGCCGGGCTGACCCGGATGCGTGCCGGAGGCCTGGTGCAGTTCGACCGGCTCCAGTCCCCACGAGGTGAACCCGGCCCGGGAGCCGAGCACCCGGAAACGCGGGCCGGGTTGCGGGGCGACCGCGCTCATCCACAGGTGCGAGACCGCACCCGCTCTGTGCTGCAGCGCGACGAACGTGTCGTCGTCCGCCCCCGATCCGTCTCGACGTGTCCGGATCTCGGCATACGTGTCCTCGACCTCTCCGAGCAGCTGGACTGCCTGGTCGATCAGGTGCGCCCCGAGGTCGTAGAGGACCCCGGCGCCGGTGGTGCTCGCACCGGCCTTCCAGGCCCGTCTCTCCGTCGGCTTCCACCGTTCGAAGCGCGACTCGAGGCGGCGCACCTCGCCCAGCTCACCAGCCTCGACGAGGCGACGCAGGGTGAGGAAGTCTCCGTCCCACCGCCGGTTCTGATACGGAGTCAGGGTGAGCCCTACTCGCCCGGCGAGCGCGACCAGGGCATGACCCTCCTCGCTGGTCACGGTCAGCGGCTTGTCGACCACGACGTGCAGCCCGGCCTCCAGGAGCGCGGCGGCCTGCTGCGCATGCCCGACCGGTGGAGTGGAGACGATGCCGAGCCCGAGCCCGAGGTCGTCGACCCGGGTGAGCAGGGTGTCCAGGTCAGGGACGACCTCGGAATCCGGATGCTCGGCATGCACGTGCCCGGCCCGCCCGGGATCGCTCGTCACCACGGCCGCGAGCTCGAGCTCAGGCTCCGCGGCGACGAAGGGAGCGTGGAAGTCCCGGCCTCCTACGCCGTAGCCGACGAGCACGGTGCGAATGGTCACCCTCCCACCCTGCCATGCCTACGCCCACGGTCACCCAGCCGCACACTCGCACTCGCGCATCACCGAATGTGCTCCTCCAACGGCGGCAGTGGCTCAGCGCAGGCTCGCGACGATCTCCGACACCAGCGAAGGCTCCTCGTCGACCACGAGGTGTCCGGCGCCGGGCACGACCACCGGGTCCCGCCCGAGCCTGGATCGACACGCTCCACGGAGCCTGGTCACGGGGAAGAAGACGTCATGCTCGCCCAGAGCGACCCGCACATCGTGGCCCTTCCATCTGGTCACTGCGGCCGCCGGCAGCGGCCCCGGAGCGCCCGTCGTCCGGCAGGCTCGAGCCACGAGAGTCATCCACTCGACCAGGTCACCGCTCACGGCGTGCCCGGGTCCGGACATGTACGCGAGCAGGCGTGCGGCGCCGGCGTCGTTGCGCCGCACGAGCCACGGCACGGTCGACCGCAGCATCTCGATGGACGGGCGGACCCGCGTCAGCCCCGCAGGAGCGAGCAGGGCCAGGCCATCGACATCGTCCGGATCGGCGGACAAGGCCACGGCGGCGCCGCGGGAGTGGCCGGTGAGCAGGATGCGCTCATCCGGGTGCCGTCGCCTGACCCAGGCGATGAGATCCGTCACCCAGGCGGCATAGCCTCTGTGCTCGTGAGCGGGCCGGATGGCCGAGCTCAGACCCGGTTGCCCGGGCAGGTCGGCCGCGTAGACCCGACATCGCGACGCGAGCGCTCCCAGTCCCACAGTGCTGCTGGCCGCATTGAAGTTCGTGCCGGGCAGGAAGATGCAGATGCCCTCTCCGGCCCCGACGGAGACGACATGAGTCTGCCCGCAGGAGGTGTCGATCTCGTGTCTCGTATGCGGAAGCTCCCACCGAGCGAGCCGATCCGAGCACCAGGAGCGCACCTCAGCCTCGCGCACGGCGGAACGGTACAGGCCAGCCATGGCACCAGTGTGGAGCATCCTGCGGACGACGAGGCAGCAGACAACGAGGTCGCGGTATCCGGGCATCCAGGTGGTGCAGCGGCACGCGGAAGCCGGGACCGAACCGTCTCGTCGATGTATCCAATCGAGCGTCTGATCCGTCTATGGGGTGTTCGTCTCAACAGATCACTCGGAGGACATCATGAAATCGCAATGTGGGAACCGCGGACCGGGCACCCCGTGCCGTTGTCGGGCTGGCTGCGGTCGGGAGCGCCGCGAGGCCCTGAAGGGAGTGCCCTTGCGCTGCTGGGACGCCCGCAGTCAGATCAGCGACTACATCGACGGCGCGCTCGACCCCCGGGTCGCGCGTGGCGTCCAGGTGCACCTCGAGAAGTGCCCGACCTGCCCTCCGCTGTATGCCGCCATCGTCGCCACGACCGATGCGCTGCACGAGCTGCGCGGACGAGACCCCGACGCCGTCATCCCGCCGGCTCTCATCCATCGTCTCGCCAAGACCGTGGACTGACCGAGACCTCGGCACCCGGCGACTCGCATCCCGGATGGACCACTCAGTGGCCTGGTACCGGGGGCGCCTCGGTCACGAGCGGTCCCGCGATCGCCGGCCGGCGCTGTTGCGCCGTGCGGCGGTCCTACTCGGGGACGGTCACCGGGGTGAGGAGCTGTCGGGTGACGAGGCCGACGAAGGATGCGCGCGAGTCGAGGTACGTCGTGTGAGCGTCGGTGCGGCCTTGCAGGGCCCACTGGACCGTGGCGCTCAGCCAGGCGGCGTCGCGGGCCGCCTCGATGCTCCATCCGCCGACCACGTTGAGAACCGGCGATGCCGCCCGGTCGAGGTCGAGCGCTGCTCCGGCGAGGTAGGACTCCCGCACCTGCTGCACTTCGGCGGCAAGAAGGGCGTTGATGGCGAGGAAGTCGGCGCGAACACCCGGCGAGTCCAGGGTCCGACCGAGCTGGCGGCAGGTGCGCACCAGCGCCAGGCCGAGGTCGAAGTTGATGTGCGCGTTCATGCCGGCCAGGGCGTACTGCAGGGACGCCGTGTCCGGCTGCGCCCGGAGCTCGAACAGCGGCTGCCAGGCGCTGCTGCGGGTGTCGTCGCTCGCGCGGCAGGCGTCGAGGTAGAGCCCGGCGAAGACGCAGTCGAGGCGCTCCATGAACGCCGCGTCCGTGAAGGAGCGCGCCGTGACCGCCGCGCCCACGCGCTCGGTGACGTGCAGGTACATACGGTGGAAGTCCGCGACTCCGTCGCGGGCCGGCATCTCGGCGCCCAGACGCCGCATCTCGTCGATGACCTCAGCGATGGAGGCCGGCTGGCCAGATGGCGGGTCGAGCACGCTCAGAGGGCGGTGACCGTTGACGGCGGCGGTCACCCTGGTGACCGCACGCGAGGCGTGCGTGACACCCCGGCGCACGGCTCCGGCCACGTCGTTCCAGAACCCCATCGAGAGACCTCTCCTCATCGCCAGCCGGTCCCGCCCACCCTAGGGCGTGGTCGCGCCGGGTCCAATGGGGAGAGCGCACCGGGGTTGGCCTGTCCTCTGCGCCATCCGTGGTGAGGGGAGGGTCACGACCAGGCCCGGGACAGACCCGACCAGGCCAGGTCGGTCAGCAGGCCCGCGAGCTCGGTGCGGTCGACACCGGAGTCGGTGCCGCCCCGCGAGAGCCAGTCGTCCGCGGCGGCCCGAACCATCCCGACCACACCGTGGGCCCAGACCCGGGACCGGACCGGATCGATCGCATCGGCCCCGAGCGTCGCGTCGAGCAGGGCGCTGATCTGCTCGGCGATGTGCGCGGACACCGGCGCGCTGGGATCCCCGACGGTGCCCCGCTCGAGCAGGGGAGCGGTGACGACGAAGCGGTAGATCTCGGGCTCCTCCTCGACCAGCCGCAGGTATGCGTCGATCGCGGCCGCGATGACCGCGCGCCCACCGCGGTGCGCGCCGTGAGGGTCCCCGGCGGCCGACGTGACGTCACGCATGATGTTCTCGTCGACGCGTTGGGACACGGCTGCGTACAGACCGGAGCGGTCCGCGAAGTGTCGGTAGAAGACCGTCTTCGAGGTGCCGGCCACCGCCGCGATGTCGTCCATCCCGACCCCCGCACCGTGCAGGCGGATCGCCCGCAGGGTGGCGTCGACGAGCTCGTGACGTCGGGTCGCCCGATGCTCGTCCCAACGCCGGCTGCGACCGTCGACCGGGGCCGCACTGGCCGGGTCGGGACCGTCCGCCGGTGTGGTCGCGCTCACGCCGACGACGTTAGCAGGTACTACCGGTACCTGATACCTTCGAGACAACCACACCCCCTGATCGCGCGCGAGACGGCGCTCCACCGTGCCCCTGCGCGGCGGCGTCCGTCACCTCGCCACGACCAGCGTGCCCGTGAGCTAAGGAGTCAGACGTGACCACGACCGTCCGCAAGGTCGCCGTCCTCGGCGGCAACCGCATACCGTTCGCCCGACAGGGTGGGGCCTATGCCAAGGCGTCCAACCAGGACATGCTCATGGCGGCCCTCGAGGGGCTGGTCGCCCGGTACGGACTCGCCGGCGAGCGGCTCGGCGAGGTGGCCGCCGGTGCGGTCGTCAAGCACAGCCGCGACTTCAACCTCACCCGGGAGACCGTTCTCGGCTCCTCCCTCGACCACGCGACGCCCGCCTGCGACCTCCAGCAGGCGTGTGGGACCGGGCTGCAGGCGGCGATCTACATCGCCAACAAGGTCGCCCTCGGACAGCTCGACGCCGGCATCGCCGGGGGAGTGGACACCTCCTCCGACGCTCCGCTCGTGCTCAGCGAGCGGCTGCGCAAGTCGATCCTCGCCGCGAGCTTCGCCAAGACGCCCGCAGCGCGGGCCAAGGCCCTCGCCGGCATCCGCCCCTCCGACCTCGTCCCGTCCCAGCCGCAGAACAGCGAGCCCCGGACCGGGCTGTCGATGGGTGAGCACATGGCCATCACCGCCCAGACCTGGGGCGTCACGCGCGCAGAACAGGACGAGCTGGCGCTCGCCAGTCACCAGAACCTCGCCCGCGCCTACGACGAAGGATTCTTCGACGACCTGATGACCGGTTTCCTCGGGCTCGCCAAAGACCAGAACCTGCGACCAGACTCCTCCATCGAGAAGCTCGGGTCGCTCAAGCCGGTCTTCGGCAAGGGCGAGGACGCGACCCTGACGGCCGGGAACTCCACCCCCCTGACCGACGGAGCCTCGACCGTGCTGCTCGGGAGCGAGGAGTGGGCCGTCGCCCGTGGCCTGGCCCCACAGGCCTGGTTCGTCGACGCCGAGACGGCTGCCGTCGACTACGTCCACGGCGACGAAGGCCTGCTCATGGCCCCCGCCTACGCCGTGCCCCGCCTGCTCGCCCGCAACGGGCTGACCCTGCAGGACTTCGACTACTACGAGATCCACGAGGCGTTCGCCGCCACGGTGCTCTCGACGCTCAAGGCCTGGGAGGACCCCGACTTCTGCCGGACGCGACTCGGCCTGGACGCCCCCCTCGGGCCGATCGACCGCAGTCGACTCAACGTCCACGGCTCCTCGCTCGCCGCCGGGCACCCGTTCGCCGCGACCGGGGGACGCATCATCGCGACGATCGCCAAGATGCTCCACGCCAAGGGACCGGGCAGCCGGGGACTGGTGTCCGTCTGCGCAGCCGGTGGCCAGGGCGTGGTCGCCATCCTCGAGGGCGCCTGAGCCGCGACGTCGGCACTCACGCCCAGCACTCCAACGGAAGAGAACCACTCGATGTCCGACACGTACACCTCCTTCGTCAACTCCCCGCTCGGCGCCCGGCTCGCCGGCGCGCTCGGCCTGCCCAAGCCCACCGAGCTGCGGCGTTACGAGCCGGGCGCCCCGATCGTGCCGGGGCCGGTTCTGCTCGGTGGCCACGGCGCCGCACCGCTCGCCGTCAAGGTCGGCGCCATCCTCGCGACCCACAACGTCCAGGTCCTCTCCGATCCCGGGCAGCACCGGCTGGGCGCCGTCATCGTCGACCTGTCCGAGGTCCGCACCCCCGCGGACCTCGAGTCCGCCCGCGCCGTCCTGGCACCCGGCCTGAAGGCGCTGGGCAAGCACGGGCGGGTCATCGTCCTCGGCCGTCCGCCGTTCGACAGACACCATGACCCGGCGCTGGGTGCGGCTCGCCGTGCTCTCGAGGGCATCACCCGATCCGTCGCCAAGGAGCTCCGTGCGGGCGGGACCGCCAACCTCGTCCTCGTCGCGGACGGCGCGGACGGCGCCATCGAGTCCACGATCCGATTCCTGCTCTCGGGGCGCAGCGCATACGTCTCCGGGCAGGTGCTCACCGTCGGTGGCACCGGGGGCACCACGGCGTCCGTTCCGGAGTCGTGGGACCGACCGCTCGAGGGAAAGGTCGCCGTCGTCACCGGCGCGGCGCGTGGGATCGGCGCCGCGATCGCCGACGTGATGGCCAGGGACGGGGCCAAGGTCGTCTGCGTGGACATCCCGGCCGCCGGCGACGCCCTCGCCGCCGTCGCCAACGGGATCGGTGGCACCGCGCTCCAGCTCGACGTGACCGCCGTGGACGCAGGCGCCCGGATCGTCGAGCACTGCTCCCGGTTCGGCGGCATCGACATCGTCGTCCACAACGCCGGGATCACGCGGGACAAGCTGCTGGTGAACACGGACGAGGAGCGGTGGATGTCGGTCATCGACGTCAACCTGGCGTCCATCCTGCGCATGAACGAGACCCTGCTCGGATCCGCAGGAGTGCGCGACGGCGGGCACCTCGTTCTCGTCTCGTCGACGTCCGGGATCGCCGGCAACCGGGGGCAGGCCAACTACGCAGCGTCCAAGGCAGGAATCATCGGCCTGGTCAAGGTCATGTCCGAGGACGATGGCCTGGCAACGAGGGGGATCACCGTCAACGCCGTCGCGCCGGGGTTCATCGAGACCGAGATGACCGCGCGGATGCCCATGGCCACCCGTGAGCTGGGGCGTCGGGTCAACTCGCTCTCGCAGGGAGGGCTGCCAATCGACGTGGCCGAGACGATCGCCTACTTCGCCCAGGACGCGAGCGCCGCGGTGAGCGGCAACATCGTGCGGGTCTGCGGGCAGGGGTGGCTGGGAGCATGAGCGCGACCGGTGCACGAACCGTGGAGACCCTCTCCGGTCCGCCCTCTCTCGCAGGCTCGTTCCTCCGGGCCGTCGCGACCGGCCGGGGCCGGTCGGGGCACGGTCCGCTGCCGGAGACGGTCCTCGAGCTCTCCGAGACGGCCGTCGACCGCGACAAGCTCGCGGCGTACCAACAGGTCTGTGGGATGCCGGTGAGCGACACGCTCCCGCACACCTACCCGCACGTCCTCGGCTTCCCGCTCCAGGCGGGACTCATGGCCCGGTCCGGGTTCCCGCTCCCGCTCGCAGGGCTGGTCCACCTCGAGAACGTCATCACCCTCCGTCGTCGCCTGACGGCCGCCGACCCACTGACCGTCGCGGTGCACGCGGAGGACCTCAGGCCCCACCCGAGGGGAACCGTGGTGGATCTCGTCACCGCTGTTCGCTGCGATGGTGAGCCGGTGTGGCACGGACGCTCGACCTATCTCTCCCGGGGACGAGGGTCCGCCGACGCGCCGGCCGGCTCGCCGGCTCCCGCCATCCCGCTGGGTCCCCCGGCCGCCCGGTGGCGGCTGCAGGGCGACCTCGGTCGGACGTACGCCGGCGTCAGCGGCGACGTCAACCCGATCCACCTGTATCCGCTGACGGCAAAGGCGATGGGTTTCCCCCGGGCGATCGCCCACGGGATGTGGACGTATGCACGCACCCTGGCGGCGCTGGGTCCCGGCGCGGACGGACCCTCGACCTCGCACGTGTGGTTCCGCAAGCCGGTCCTGCTTCCGGGCTCGGTCGAGCTCGTCGTCGACAAGGGCTCCGAGCGGTCGGTCACCGCAGGCCTGCGATCCGCGCGGGCACCCGAGACCGAGCACCTCGTCCTCACCCTCGACTGCTCCTGAGGTCGGTCAGAACAGCGGTGGTGTCCGCTCGGGCCGGGCGCGGCGCGGAGCGAGCGCCTCGATGGCCGCGCCGAGGCTGAGCAACGCCGAGTCGTCGTAGGCCCGGCCCGCGATCGTGAGCCCGACGGGCATGGCGGTGTCCGGCATCGTCCCCATCGGCACGGTCACCGTGGGGGTGCCGAGATGGCGGATCGCGAGGTTGCCGTTGGCGACCCACACGCCGTTGCGCCAGGCGAGGCGCGCCGAACCGGGGTCGACGTCCGCGTCCGCGGGCGCCACGTCCGCGACGGCCGGGAAGACGACGGCGTCCAGCCCCAGGCCGTCCAGCCACTCCTCGAGGTCGATGCGGCGGGTCCGCTCCAGAGCGCGCAGGCCGTCGGCGAGCTGGGGCAGGTCGTCCCAGGTCCAACCCGGGTGGTCGCGCACCCACTGCGGGTAGCTCGCGAGATCATCCGCGAAGCCGCTGTCGAAGCCCGTGACGGCATTCTCGGGCACCGGGAAGATGAGACCTCCGTCGACGTCGACGATCGAGCTCAGATGCGGGTCGCCGTTGACGGCGAGGAAGTCCTCCCATGCCGACGCCGCCAGGTCGAGGAGCTCGGCGTCGAGGAAGGCGGTCGGCACCAGCCCCCGAGATCGGATCGTCGGAGCACCCGCCCGGTCGCCCTCGTAGTTGCTGACCGGTGGGAAGTCCACCTCGATCACCCGAACGCCGCAGTCCTCGAGCTCCCGCCGGAGCGACCGCCAGAGATCGAGGACCGATGCCCGGGTCTCGATCCGCTGCCCGGTCGGGCCGCCGATCCCCACGCCGGTGCCGGCTGCGGGATCCGCGCCGAGGTACATCCGTGGCACGCCGAGTCGGCGTCCGGCCAACCGTCGCACGGCGGTGGGCCGGTCGGGGCAGGCGAGCACCGCATACGACTCGGGACGGACCTGCGACGGGCGGGGGAGGGGGACCCACGGCTGGGCCCGCCACAGGTCGCCCCGGACGTCGGGGTCGTCGACGACAAGGACCTCGAGGACCTCGAGCAGATCGGCCATCGTGCGGGTGTGCGGGACCACGACGTCCATGGTCGGCACGAGCGGCCAGTTCCCGCGCACCGAGATGAGCCCGCGGGAGGGGGTGTATGCGCACAGCGCGTTGTGCGAGGCCGGTCCCCTGCCGCTGGACCAGGTCTCCTCCGCGAGTCCGAACACGGCGAACGACGCCGCGGTCGCCGTGCCCGAACCGTTGGACGAGCCGGAGGCGAACGGCGCGGTGAGGTAGTCCCCGTTGTACGGACTCTCCGCTCTGCCATAGAGGCCGCGCTGCATCCCCCCGTCGGCCATCGGCGGCATGTTGGTCAGGCCCAGACAGACCGCACCCGCCGCTCGGAGGCGCTCGACTGCGAAGGCGTCACGATGGGCGAGCAGACCTGCGAAGGCCGGGCTGCCTGCCGCGGCCGTCAGGCCCCGGACGAGGAAGCTGTTCTTGGCCGTGTACGGAATCCCGTCCAGCGGTCCGAGCATCCGCCCGGCGCGTCGGCGTCCGTCCGACGCCTGCGCCTCGTCGAGGGCGGCGGGGTTGTCGAGGACGACGGCGTTCAGCGCGGTCAGCGTGCCGGGTCGGTCGTAGGCGTCGATGCGGGCAAGATGAGCCTGCACGATCTCGACACTCGTCGTGGCGCCGGACTCCAGGGCACTTCGCAGCCCCGCGACCGTCGCCTCGACGACGTCGATCACCCGCGGTCGGCCCCGGTCGCAGGGACATCGAGCCCGAAGGCCCGCAGGTAGTGCATGAGCTCCCGCTCGAGACAGTCGATCATCGCCTCGGCGGAGCGGAAGCCGTGGCCCTCGCCCGGGTAGACGACGAGCTCCACGTCCTTGCCGGCCGCCCGCATCGCGTCGGCCATCCGCTGCGCCTGGGCGAGCGGCACGACGATGTCGTCGGCCCCCTGGAGGAGGAGCAGCTCGCCGTGCAGGGACTCGGTGTGGTTGAGGGGAGATCGTTCGGCGTAGACCGCCGCACCCTCTGGCCACGGGGCGACCAGACCCACGGTGTAGCGGGACTCGAACTTGTGGTCATCGGCGAGGAGGCCGGTGAGGTCACTGATCCCGAAGTAGCTGGTCCCAGCGGTGAACAGGGTACTCGTCGTGAGGGCCCGGAGAACCGTGTACCCCCCTGCCGAGGCGCCGCGGATGGCGAGCCGGTTGCCGTCGACGATGTGTGCCTGCGCGAGGGATGCCGCACCGGTGATGCAGTCGTCGATGTCGACCACACCCCACTGTCCACGCAGCCGCTCGCGGTAGGCACGGCCGTAGCCGGTGCTGCCGCCGTAGTTGACGTCGAGGACGGCGAACCCCCGGCTCGTCCAGAACTGGGTCTGCGAGGAGTAGGCCGCATCGGCCCGGCTCGTCGGTCCGCCGTGCACGGTCACGAGCAGTGGAGGCAGCTCACCGTCAGGTGCGCTGAAGTGCGGGTTGCGGGGACGATAAAGGAGTCCATGGACCTCGTCGCCGGTCGAGTTGACCCAGCTCCATGCCTCCGGGACGGAGACCAGCTCGGGGTCGACGTCAGTGTCACCGGACTGTCCGATCACCTCGCGCGGCCCGTCCAGCGCACCGCGCACGACCTCCGGAAGCCGGTCCGAAAGCAGGCGGCGGTAGGCGACGTCCGCGCCCTCGGCCTGGAGGTGCTCGAACATCGTGCCGTCGTCCTCGACCGCGGTGACCGTTCCCGTTCTCGGGTCCAGGACGCCGAGCCGAGCCGTCTCGTCCGCCCAGTGCCGGATCAGCAGGGTGCCGTCCGGGCACACGGCGTAGTCGACCATGCCCAGCACCCACTGAGGCTGTGCGATGTCGGCCTCCAGCACATGCAGCGGTCGGGTGCCCGTGTTCTCCCTGCGATGCACGTTCCAGTAGCCGCCTTCGTCGGAGACGAAGAAGAGAGCGCCGTCCGCGGCGAACACCGGCTGGGCGACCGCGATGCCTTCACCCCCGGCGACGGCACGCGTGTGGTCCAGACCGTCATGAGTGAGGTCCGCGACCATGAGGAGGGTCGAGTCCCACGGCATGTTCGGATGGTTCCAGGCGATCCAGGCGATCTCGGTGCCGTCTGGGGACACCGAGGGACGCGACACGAAGTCGGTCCCCGTCGCGAGCACGTCACCGTAGTCCTCGTTGGGACCGTCCACGGTCAGCCGGACCAGCTCGTTGACCGGCTCCCCACGGCCCCGGTGGTCCTCCCTGACCGCGTACACGTGGCGGTCGTGCAGAACCAGGCCTCCGTATCGGACAGACCCCTCGGGTGTGATGGGTGTGGGCTCCAGGGGAGTGGAACGCTCATGGGTGCTGATCCGGAACAGCCGCCCGGACGAGAACTCGGAGAAGACCAGAACCCCGTCGTCGACCGCGTACGCGCCGCCGCCGTACTCGTGGACACGCGAGCGCACGTTCCACGGGGGCGCAAGGACATCGTGTCGTGCGCCGGTGCGGACATCGTGCCGGACCAGCGCTGAGCGGCCGCTCTCCCACGGTCGCGACTCGAGCCACCAGGTGTCGGGTCCGTCGACACGGATCTCGTCGATCCTCGCCTGTCCCTCGGTCAGGGATGCGGGAGTGATCGGCGAGGTCCAGGTTCCGTAGCGCGCAGTCTGCATGGCGTCAGCCTCGCACGTCTCTGACGGGCATGCCGCGGGTTCGAAGCGGAATGCGGATCCGGGCTGTCCGCCCGAGCGGCCCGTCGATATCACCCACCTGGAATGGATCGGGGTGCTAGGTTTCGGGCCACCATCATCAGGCGGGGCCCGGCCCTCATCCGCGGCCCCACATCAGGAGGAACCATGCAGTCACGTCATGCCTCCCGCTGGCTGGCGACGACCGCTGCCGCACTCGCGGCCGCGCTCATCATGTCGCCGACAGCGGTCTCCGAGCCGGCCCCCGGTGGATCACCGGGCGGACCGCCCGACACCAGCCAGGGCCGCGGCCCGGAGCTCAACATCGACGCCGCGGAACGCCGCGAGGCGCGCGGTCCCCGCCCCGAGGTCCCTCTGGTCTCGGGGCTCGACATGCCCGCCTCGTACCCGCACCAGCCGGACCTGCGGATCTTCCCGCCGGACGAGACGGACCGGTCGTACTTCGGCGACCTCATCGGCTACGCCGACCTCGCACCCCGGCTCACCGAGCTGATGGCCGAGAGCGACCTGGTCTCGGTCCAGCTGGCCGGCCAGTCCACCGAGGGCAGGGACCTGTACCTCGTCACGGTGACCGCCCCCGAAACCGCGGCGGAGACCCGCCGTCAGACAGCCTGGCGCGAGCTGATCCAGAACGAGCCGGACAAGGCCGCCCGCGACTCCCGGCTGAAGGCGGGATACAAGAAGCCGATCTGGTTCTCCGCCAACATCCACGGCAACGAATGGGAGGGCACCGACGCCTCGCTGAACTACATCGAGGACCTCGTCTCGGCTCCGTGGTCCGAGGTGAGCGACCTCCTCACGACGCACCGCCTGTACTTCTCGATCACGCTCAACCCCGACGGGCGCGTCCTCGGGACCCGAGCCACGTCGCTCGGGTTCGACGCGAACCGCGACATGATCACCAACGTCAACCCCGAGGCGGCGTCCTTCGTCCGCAGCACCCAGTCGATCCTGCCGCTGTACCAGGCGGACCTGCACGGGTACACCGGCATACTCCAGGTCGAGCCGTGCGGCCCTCCCCACGGTGAGAACTACGAGTACGACCTCTTCATCCCGCACGCCTACGCCGCCGCGCTGCAGGTCGAGGAGGAGGTCGTGGCGGCCGACATCCCGGGCAACCCGTTGTCGTCGGCCGGGGGAATCCGCATCCCGTACCGCGACACCCCCTCCGGCTGGGACGACTACCCGCCCATCTTCACCGCTCAGTACGCCGCGTACTACGGCGCTCTCGCCAACACCGTCGAGCTCCCGCTCAGACGGGTCAACGCCTCGGGTGGCAGCGTCCAGACCCCGGAGCGGGCAGCTATCAACACCGCGGTCGCCGAGCAGACGATCCGCAGCATCGTCGACTACGTCTCGGAGAACAGCGACGACATCCTCGCCAACCAGATCGAGTTCTTCCGCCGCGGCGTCGAGGGCAAGCCGAAGGCGTCGCTCACGCTCGACACCATCGACTCGGTGCCTGGCCCGGAGCAGTGGAAGCCGCTCTGGGATGTCGCCGACGACCAGGACCCGGTGAGCCTGCCGCGTGCCTACGTCATCCCCGTTGGCGACGGTCAGCGGTCGGTCAGCGACGCCACCCGGCTCGTGGAGCAGCTGCTGTTTCATGACATCGAGGTGCGCACGCTCAACCGCGACACCCGACTCGGGGCCACGACCTACCCGCGCGGCTCCTACGTCGTCGACATGCACCAGGCGAAGCGCGCGCTGGCGAACACCCTGCTCGATCTCGGAACGGACATCTCCGCCAAAGTTCCCGAGATGTACGACATCTCGGCCTGGTCCTACTCCTACCTCTGGGGAGCGACCGTGGACAAGGTCGGCCTGACGACGGACGCTCCGATCAACGCTACAAGGCTGGTCTCCGAGCCGACCCGGCAGGCGGCCATCCCGGCCCGGGCCCAGTTCGTCACGTTCGACGTCGCGGGAGTCGAGGACTTCCGGGCGCTGAACCGGCTCCTCGACGAGGGCGCCACGGTCTGGCTGCTCGACAGCGGTCAGGCCGTCGTGGCGCCGGAGTCGCACAGCCTGGCCATCGACGTCGCGCTGGACCTCGACATCGCCTTCCGCAGCTCGTCCTCCGCGCAGGTCTCGGCGGTCCAGGGCGGGGACGCGAAGCTCCTTCAGGACATCCGCCTCGGCTATGTCGGCAACCAGGACGACCGCGAGTCGCTCGCCCAGCTCGGGTTCACGGATGCGGTTCCGCTCTCCACCGCGATCATCACCGCGGACCCGAGCATGCTCGATGACTTCGACGTCCTCTGGCTCGGCACCGGGCTGAACTTCACCTCGTCCCAGACCGCCGGCCGCGATGCGGTCCAGGCCTGGGTCGACGAGGGCAACGCGATCCTCGGACGCGGTGCCAGTGCCCTGAGCGCCGCGAGCTCGTTCGGTCTCATCTCGGCGACGGCCCGGTCCGGCAACGGCTCCGGCAACGGGATCGTCGCGGTCGACACGCCGGCCGACTCGCTGTTCGCGCCGCATCCTCAGGACGCGGCCTTCATCTACCCGGCCGTCTCGTTCGTCGACCTCGGACCGGGCACCACGGTGGAGCAGAGCTATGCGGCCGGCAACCCGCTCCTTGCGGGTCACTGGCGGGCTACCAGTGCCACCAACGGTCCGCTGCAGGCCGGCGGCAACGCCTCGGTCATCTCCGCCGAGTCCGCAAGCGGGGCCAAGGCGCTGGTGTTCGGCACCTCGGTGTTCTTCCGGACCCATCCGAAGGGAGGCCTGAGCCAGGCTGCCACGGCCATCTTCTGGGCCGCTCCGGACGCTGCTGCGGCGCCCTCGCCCTCGTCCTCCGAGCTCGCGGAGGCGACGCCGTAGGCCGTCGACACGCCTGAACAGCACCACACCAGCCGGGGTGGCGCCGAGGGGGTTCC
>JBAUUB010000361.1:0-6180 GCA_049582485.1 Dermatophilaceae bacterium | reverse complement strand
GGTCTAGCGTCCGCTTCTGTGGGGCAGTGCTGCCCCAGGGATCGAGGAGGATCGCATGAATCGTCTGCGCGGAGCCGTCGTCGCGGCCGTGGCACTGACAAGCCTGGCTATCGCCCCCGCCGTGGCGGCCGGCAAGCCGCCCGCACCCCCGACGGGCAAGGCGCCCGTCATCATGAGCAAGTCCGAGGTCGAGGTGCAGATTCTCGCCCTCAACGACTTCCACGGCAACCTCCAGCCCCCGTCGGGCTCGAGTGGCCGCGTGGGCACGATCGACGCCGGCGGGGCCGAGTACCTCGCCACGCACGTCAAGACGCTCGAGGCGACGAACCGCAACACCGTCGTCGTCTCCGCCGGTGACCTCATCGGCGCCAGCCCGTTGCTGTCGGCGCTCTTCCACGACGAGCCCACGATCGAGGCGATGAACCAGATCGGTCTCGACATCAACGCCGTGGGCAACCACGAGTTCGACGAGGGGGCCGACGAGCTGCTCCGCATGCAGAACGGCGGGTGCCACCCCACGGACGGATGTCTGGACGGCGACGGTTTCGCGGGCGCGGACTTCCAGTTCCTCGCGGCGAACGTCGTGAACACAGCCGCCGATGAGACGATCTTCCCCCCGTACACCATCCAGAACTACAACGGCGCCAAGGTGGCCTTCATCGGCATGACGCTGGAGGGCACGCCCCTCATCGTGAGCCCCTCGGGTGTCGCCGGCCTGGAGTTCAAGGACGAGGCCGACACCGTCAACGCTCTCGTCCCGCGCCTGAAGCAGATGGGCGTGAGCGCCGTGGTCGTGCTGGTCCATGAGGGTGGGCTTCCTGCCACGGGGAATCCCATCAACGAGTGCAACGGGATCAGCGGCCCCATCGTCGACATCGTCGAGCGCATGGACCCGCGGGTCGACCTCGTCATCAGCGGCCACACCCACCAGCCCTACAACTGCGTGATCGACGGGATCCCGGTGACGAGCGCCTTCTCCTTCGGTCGCCTGGTCACGGACATCGACATGCGGGTGGACCGCGCGACGAAGCAGGTTACCGCTCTCGCGATCGAGAACAAGATCGTCACCCGTGACGTGCCGAGGGATGCCGGCATCACGACGCTCATCGACCGGTACAACGCCATCGCGGCCCCGATCGCCAACCGGGTCATCGGAAGCATCACGGCGGACATCACCCGCACGAACAACGCCGCAGGCGAGTCGGCGCTCGGCGACGTCATCGCCGACGCCCAGTTCGACGCAACGGACGACGCCGGCTTCGGCGACGCTGTCGTGGCGTTCATGAACCCCGGCGGCATCCGGGCCGACCTCACCTATGCCGGCTCACCGGTTGGGGAGGGCGACGGAAACGTCACCTATGGCGAGATGTTCACCGTGCAGCCGTTCGGCAACAGCCTCGTCACCATGACCCTGAGCGGCACGCAGATCGACACGCTGCTCGAGCAGCAGTTCGAGGGGGCGCCCCGGATCCTGCAGGTCTCGAACGGCTTCACCTATACATGGAGCCAGTCGGCGCCCGTCGGAGCCAAGGTGGACATCGCCTCGATCCTGATCGACGGTGTTCCCATCGACCCGGCGGCCAGCTACCGCGTGACCGTCAACTCGTTCCTCGCCGACGGAGGCGACCGCTTCCCCGTCCTCGTGGAGGGAACCAACCGTCTGGGCGGCGCCGTGGACACCGACGCCCTCGAGGCGTACTTCGTGGCGAACTCGCCGTTGGCCCCCGGTCCGCAGAACCGGATCACCATGGTTCCGTAGGTCACTCGGCCAGCAGGTCGCAGAACAGACCGGTCGCGATGTTCCGACCGGTGAGCAGGACGACGGTGACGCCGGGACTCTCGGCGTCACCGTCGTCCGTGATGAGCCCCTCGCGCAAGGCCGCCACCCCGACCGCGCCACTGCCCTCGACGACGAGTCCGGCCTCGGTCGCGAGCTGCGCCACCGCCGCGCGGATGGCGGGCTCGGGAGCACCGCATACCGGGATGTTCGTGGCTGCCAGCAGGCCCGGCGTGATGCTGTCCGGCTCGATGTTTCCGGCGAGTCCGTCGGCGATCGTCTCGCCCACCTCGACCGGCACGACGTGGCCCGCGGCGATGGCGCTCGAGACGACGGGTGAACGCGCGGCCTCGACGCCGACCACCCGCCAGCCGGGTCGACCGGCGAGCATGCGAGCGTTCCCTGCGGCCAGTCCTCCGCCACCGACCGGCACGAGGACGGTGGCCGCCTCGACCTGGTCGAGCAGCTCGCGGGCGAGGGTGGCCTGCCCCGCGATGACGTGCGGGTCGTTGTACGCGGAGACGAAACGTCCTGTGTTGCGAGCGATCTCGAGGGCGGCGGACTCGGCCTCGTCATAGCTGCGGCCGATCTGCCGCAGGTCGATGTCGAAGCCGCGCAGCGCGGCGACCTTGGCCGGTGAGGCCGTCTCCGGGACCACGACCGTCGCCGGCACGCCGAGCCGGGTCGCCGCGTAGGCGATGCCCAGGCCGTGGTTGCCGGCCGAGGCGGTGACGATGCGCGCCCCCTCGGCGGCGTAGGCGGCGCACGCCGCGAGGGCCCCGCGCACCTTGAACGAGCCGGTCGGTTGCATCGTGTCGAGCTTGCCGAGGAGCGGCCCGGCGATGCCGGTGAGCCGCAGCGGAACCACCGGCGTGCGCTCGAGGTGGGCGCTGACGACGTCGTATGCGGCGGCCAGCTGATCCTCGGTCGGCACCGTGGCGTTGAGGTCGGTCATGTCGGCCATTATCGCGAGGAGTGTCGGAGCTCCCGGATAGGCTGACAGGTTGCCATCGCCTTCGTCCCGGATTCGACCACTGCACAATGCAATTCGCCTGACCGGCCTCTTGCGCATCCTCTTCGTCCCGAGGTAGAATCGAACATGCGTACAGAACATGTGACTGCGGGGCCGATCGCCTCGGGCGCCGCAGTCACGACCGTTCCGATCGAGCACGACGCTCCGTTGAGTGACCTGGTCGGCCTCCTGGGGACGGCCACACGGCACGTCCGCACCATGGCGGTCCAGGTCTTGGACGCCAGCACCGACGCTGGCGTGCGGATGGAGCATCTCGCCTCCCTCATCCAGGCGGTCAACTCGCTCGGTCGGGCCTGTGCGGGAGTCGAGGCCGGGGCGGTGTCGGCCTTCGCCCGGCGGGACGAGGTGACGGACACCGACGACGTCTTCGCCACCGGGCGTCAAGAGCGGGTGCGCGCGTCGGGGTTCGTCCACGATGATGCGGGGCTCGAGGTCGCCCACCTGCTCGCCGTCTCCGAGGGCTCCGGGGCGACGAGGGTGGAGCGGGCTGTCGAGCTGACCCATCGGATGCCGCTGACCCTCGCGGCCGTGACCGAGGGCCACATCGAGATCTGGCAGGCCCACCAGCTCCTCGACGAGTGCCGCCTGCTCGACGACGAGGAGGCACGCGAGGTCGACGAGTGGCTGCACGGCCGGCTCGGACGCATCGAGCCGACGAGACTGCGGGCGACCGCGCGCTACGGAGTCGGCCGGGTCAACCCGGACAAGGTGCGCCGCCGGGCCGAGAAGGCTCGACGAGGCCGCACGCTCGAGGTCTGCCCGTCGTCCGACCCCGGTCTGGCCCAGCTCTACGCACTCATCCCGAGCCACCACGCGGCGGCGATCTGGGAGGCCGCGTCGACGCTGGCCAAGGACTACCAGGAGCTGGACCCGAGCCTGACGATCGACCAGGCCCGGGCCGATGCCTTCGTCGACCTGCTCCTCGCCGACGTTGACGTGCGCGCCTCGGTCACACTCGGCATACCGGTTGTCACGAGTGCGACCTCCGCCGTGGGCGACGCGCATGAGGCCGGCGTCGACGGCGCAGCCGACGACTCTCTACGCAACAAGGCACCCGAGGACTACACGACCGAGGACCTCGACCGACTCTTCGGACCGGAGGACCAGAGACCGCAGGACCCGGCGCCTCCCCCACGAGCCGGGCAGCCCTCAGCCGGCGACACGCGCTACACGCCACATCACCGTCCACGGGAGCGCATCGATCCCGACGAGTCGTACGACGGCCCCGGGTCGGTGCCGGACCGGATCCCCGACTGGATGCTCGACCCGAGGGAGGGCGCGGAACCGAGGTCGCCGATCCCCGGGGCGGGTCCGCTTGCCGGTGCCCTCACGACCGGGGTGACCATCCCGAAGGTCGGGTACATCCCCTCCGACGTCGTCGCGACCCTGCTCGGACGGCTCGACCTGCGCATCTCGCGCGCCCTGCTCGACGCCTCGACCGGGACGGTCCTGGAGACGGTGACCGACGCATACCGACCGTCGCGACGGATGCGCGACTTCGTGCGGGTGCGCGACGGACAGTGCCGCATGTACGGCTGCGCCCGACCGGCAGCGGTGTGCGACGTCGACCACGCGGTCCCGCACGACGCCGGCGGGCCGACCTCACCGCAGAACCTCGCCGGGCTCTGCCGCCACCACCACCGAGCCAAGCAGTCCCGGGCGTGGACCTATCACCTGGATCCGCTGACCGGGGTCGCGACGTGGATCAACACCCGCACTGGGACGATCCGGGCGACCCACCCGGCGACGTCACTGGCCGCAGACACGATGCGCCGCCGACGGTTCGACCAGCCGGCGCTCACAGATGCGGACACCCAGCCGGAGATCACCGAGTAGCAGCCAGACCCCGAGCCGCCGCCCTTCTAGGTACTGATTCTCTAGACCTCCGGGATCATCGGCTCCGGCTCGACCTCGACGAAGATGCCGGCACGGGCGGCGCGCCGCAACCCGACCTTCGAGCCGACCTTGTCGACGAGATCGGAGAGGCGGGCGGGGCGGCCGTACTTCGCGACGACCGCCCGTCGGGCCGCGGCGATCCCCGCAGCGTCACGCTCGACTCGGGCCATGCCCCGATAGGTGGGCGTGCCATCAGTCACCCGGCCCCGGAAGTCGCAGGCCCGCAGCTCGACCCGGCGAGTGTGCGCGAGGCGCTTGGTCTTGCCGGTGTCGTCGACCGTGATGGCCGCGAACGAGTTGGGCCCCTCCCCGGACGGAGCGAACCAGACCGGCGTCGGCACCGCGACACCGGTCCGCCGGAAGGTCGTCAGCTCGACGTACTGGGCGGAGGCGAGCGGGTGGTGGTCCATGTCGGTCAGGCTATGCGGCAGTCCAACCACGTTCACTCCAACCATGGTGCAGCGCGCTCGAGCAGCGCCTGCTTCTTCGCCTCGTCGAAGCCGTCCCACATGGCCGGCATCCGACGCGAGCGGTGGTTTGCCTCGAAGACCTCGCGGTGGTCGCGCACGAACGTCCAGTACAGCGCGTCCCACTCGTCGGTCCACTCGCCCTTCGGCAGGTCCGACATCTTCCGCAGGTAGTTGCTCCCGGAGACATAGGGCTTGGTCGTCATCGCCTCACCGGCGGCGAACTGGCTCATGCCGTAGACGTTCGGAACCATCACCCAGTCGTAGGCGTCGATGAACAGCTCCATGAACCACTCGTAGACCTCGTCCGGGTCGATCCGCAGCAGGCACATCGCGTTGCCGAGGACCATGAGCCGCTCGATGTGGTGCGCGTATCCGGTGTCGAGCACGCGTTCGATCGTGCGGTCCACCGGGCCGAGTCCGGTGCGACCCGTCCACCAGCCCGGTCCCAGCGACCGGGTGTGGGCCAGCCGGTTCGACGTGCGCAACCGGCGGCCGAAGAGGACGTAGGTCGCACGCATGTACTCGCGCCAGCCGATGACCTGTCGCACGAAGCCCTCGAGGGACTCGATCGGGACGTCGGTTCTCTCGGCAGCGTCGAGCACGGCGCTGATGACCTGCTCGGGAGTCAGCAGGCCGATGTTCAGCATCGGCGTGAGGAGGGAGTGGTAGACGAACCGGTGCTCGGCCGACAGCGCGTCCTCGTACGGACCGAACAGCTCGAGGCGCTCGGCGACGAAGTCCGCCAGGTGGGCCTCCGCCTGGGCGTGCGTGGTCGGCCAGGTGAACCCGGTCGGGTCTCCAGGGGCGTCCGGGAAGTCGCGGGCGACCGACTCGATGGCCTCGGCGACGTGCCGGTCCCGGTCCGGGAAGGCGACCGGCGGCGGGGTGTGGCCGCGGGGCAGCTTCTTGCGGTTCTCGGCGTCGAACGACCACCGCCCGCCGACCGGCTCGCCGTCGTCGACGAGGATGTCGAGACGCCGTCGCTGCCATGAGTAGAAGTGCTG
>JBAUUB010000360.1:0-1648 GCA_049582485.1 Dermatophilaceae bacterium | reverse complement strand
GCCCAGGGCTATGCGCTCTACTGTTCGATTAAGGGGATGCAGAACCGGAACTCCTAATCTGGATTCGCTCGACTTACCTCGCCAGCCAGCCGGTTGTGGCACATCTCGTCTGCGGACAAATCAAAGCGGTGGTGGCTACCTGTTGTGTACTGTCAAACAGCGGCCGAGGTATCATCTTTAGGTGTGGAAATAGGATAAAGGCGGCGTAGCCTTTCG
The DNA here is from genome assembly GCA_049582485.1 of Dermatophilaceae bacterium. GTDB lineage: Bacteria > Actinomycetota > Actinomycetes > Actinomycetales > Dermatophilaceae > F2B08. The sequence goes on along the minus strand of JBAUUB010000360.1, from coordinate 1,432 downwards.
GTTGAGCCATCAACCAACGCCTCGGTTGTAGCCGAGGGGAAAGGATACGCCACCATGGGGAAGAGAACCAGCAACGGGGCCATCGAGTCAAGCGAGGCGTGTTACGACACGTTGGAGCAGTGGGCACGAGGGAAGATTCAGGCCCAGCTGCAGCAACTCCTAGAGGAGGAAGTGACCACGTTCCTCGGTCGAACCAGGTACGAGCGCCGAGGAACGGTGGCGCCGATCGATCCGCCAATCGGGAGCCGAAATGGCTACGGCAAACCCCGTGCCTTTTCAATGATGAGTGGGACCGTGACGGTAAGGCGCCCGAGAGTCCGCGATCTGACAGAACGGTTTGAGAGCAAGGTCATCCCGTTGTTCACGCGACGGACCCAGGAAGTCGGCACGCTGCTCCCGGAGCTGTATCTGCATGGGCTGTCCACCGGCGACTTTGATCTGGCACTCCGCGGCCTATTGGGCGAAGGCGCGCCGCTGTCGGCGAGCTCGATTCAGCGACTCAAAGCCCGGTTCGAACTCGACTATGAGGCCTGGAAGAAGCAGGATCTGTCGGATCTGGAGGTCGTCTACTGGTGGGCCGACGGCCTCTACGTCAAGGCGGGCATTGAGGACCGCAAGAGCGCACTGCTCACGATCGTCGGGGCGCTCACCAACGGCGACAAGGTCGTCCTGGCCTGCGAGAGCGGCGAGCGGGAGAGCAAGGAGAGTTGGCTCAAGCTCCTGCGCGATCTCAAGCACCGTGGGCTTACATTCCCGCGACTCACTGTGGCCGATGGACACCTCGGCATCTGGGCGGCCTTCGGCGAAATGCATCCGACAGGAACGGAGCAGCGATGCTGGAATCACAAGATCGCCAACGTCCTCAATGATCTGCCGAAAACGGTGCAGCGCCAGGCAGCCGAACGGCTCAAAGCAATGCCCTACGCTGAGACACAGGGAGAATGCGAGCGCCTACGTGATGCCTTCGTGCGGACGTACCATAAGACGGACAAGAAGGCTGTGGAGACGCTGCTTCGGGATTGGGATCGGATGGTGACCTTCTACTCATTTCCGCGCGAGCACTGGCGACACATACGGACGACGAACATCGTGGAGTCGCCCTTCTCCTTCAGTGCGTTTGCGTACAGACGCCTCTCGTCGGTACAAGCGCGTGGAGGGCGCCACGGCGATCATCTGGAAAATGCTCCGAGTCGCCGAGCAGTCATGGAGAAAACTAAATGCGTCGGAGCTGTTGCCGCTGGTGGCCTCCGGCATGACGTTCAAGGAGGGAATCGCACTGAAGTCAGGACACGAGAGGAACGACATGGACCATCAGCCAGAGAGGACCGCCGCCTGAAACTCATTTACACACCTCTTGACGGTGGCTCAAGCAGCATCTTCGTGATCATTGCGCCCTATGCTGTCCCCGTGGACCTCATCCGCATGTATTGCG
>JBAUUB010000359.1:0-2514 GCA_049582485.1 Dermatophilaceae bacterium | reverse complement strand
GGAGAGAACCCCAAGGCAGCGGACTCGCTGGGCGTCGATGTCGCACGCACAAGGATGGCGGCCGGCACACTCGGAGCAGCTCTGATGGCGGTCGGGGGTGCCTACCTCCCCATGGCCTTTGCCGGGGTCTACTCGGACGGGATCGTCGCCGGGCGGGGCTGGCTGGCCATCGCCCTCGCGTTCTTCGGCGTCTGGAGACCGCAGTTCATCCTGCTCGGCTCCCTGTTCTTCGCGTCGATGGACGTTCTCGCCCAGCGCGCCCAAGTCATTGGCATCGGCATCCCGCATCAGTTCGTCTCGATGCTGCCCTACCTGGCCACGCTGCTGGTCATGGTGTTCGCGTTCCGTTGGGCCCTGGTGCCCCAGTTCCTCGGCAAGAACTACGACCGGGAGTCGCGCATCGTCGGATGACGCCCACCCCACGCGTCAGGTGGGCGTCTGCCCGTAGGTGACGGCGCATACCGAAGCGGTCAGGTGAGCGCCTCGCAGATGAAGGTGTCGATGAAGGTCTCGTCGCCGGAGTAGACGTCGTGGACGCCACTCATGGTGTCGATCTCCTGGAAGTCCTTCCCCGGTTCGAACGTCACGCGCCCGGTGTCGTGCAGGGTGATGCCGCGGCCCTTCTCATTGACGAGGTAGATCGCGCCGACCTCGGTGAGCACGCGGCTCTCGCGGACACCGGGGTCGGGGTAGACGTAGTGACGGTTGAAATGGCCCCGGATCGTCACGCTGGGACCCGAGCCGTCCTCGGTGAACGAGAACACGTCGCCCGGGTAGTCGAGGTGGACGACGGACTTGGTCGCCAAGCCGTCGGCGGTGTGCCAGCGGGTCATGAACTCGCGGCCCGCACCCTGGATCCAGACCTCCTGGCCGTCACAGAACAGGCCGATCGGCTCGTTGTACGAGGGCTCGAAGGTGCCCTTGCACGTGATGCCGCTGCCGGCCTCGTAGCAGGACCAGTCGAAGTCCGGGTTGAGTGCGGGCTGCAGTGTCGACGGGTCCACCTGCTGCGGCTGTCCGGCAACGGCCGGCATGGTGCCGAATGAGAGGGACGCGAGAGCCGCGGCGACGGTGACGGCGAGACGGGTGGTGGTGCGCATGGTGTCCTCCTGAGAGCCGAACCGGGCCGGGATGGCCCGTTGCTTCGACGCTACGGAGGACGGTGCCGCGGGCGTATCGGTGCTGGCACGGGTCCTGGGGTGCGCGGTGTCGTGGCTGCCTCGGAGTGGCGGAGGCCGCAGCAGGCCCGCCGCCCAGGAGGAGGCGGCGGGCGCGGTGAGTGACGTCAGGCGTTCTGGTCGAACGACGAGCCCTCGGTGCTGCTGTCGGTGCCATCGTCGGTCGAGCCGTCGGTGCGGCCGTCGTCGGTGAGCATGCCGCCGCGGTCACCGTGGTGCCGACCCGGTCCCCGGGGCTCCCAGGTCCGCTCGACCGCCTCGCCCACCCGCTCCGGAAGCGTCGCAGCGATCTCGTCGGCGCGCTCCTGGGTGATCCGACCGTCCTCGACCGCCTCGGCGAGTCGCTCCTCGGCCGCGGCCACGAGAGCGTCGACGAGGTCCTCGACCGCGACTCCCTGCTCCCCGGCGATCTCAGCCAGCGAGTCGCCCTCGCGAAGGGCCGAGCGCAGCTCGTCCTCGGTCAGGTTCAGCGTCTCGGCGGCGGCCTCGAGGCCGGGGCGCTCCATCCCGCCCATGCCACCGTGGGGACCGTGGCCCATGGGACCGCCACGAAGCCCCTCTGACGAGGCCAGCTCCTCCGCCACGGCAGAGGCCTGGTCCTCGGTGATCGTGCCGTCGTCGACGAGCCCGGCCAGCGCCTCGGTGATGCGCTCGACGAGGGATGGGCGCTCTGTCGACGTGTCGTCGGTGCCGTCGGTCGTGTCGGTGGTCGTCGTGTCGGTGGCGACGGCCCAGGCCGCACCCGCCGTGGTGGCGGCCACACCGGTGACGGCCAGCGCCGCGGCGATCCCGCCGGCGGTGAGTCTGCGCTTCATGGTCGGATTCATTGTCATCGGGTTTCTCTCCTCGGTCACGACCCGGGACCGTCCCGGGGCCACACACCACGGTGCTCACGGTCCCTGTGACTGTGCTGTGCCTGGGCTGTCGATCGGCACAGCGTTCGTCGCACAACGTTCGTCGGTACAGCGGCGATCGATGATCGCTGTCAGCAGCAGCCGCGCATAGGCTCCTCACAGGAAGCGCCCAGACGGGGCACAGCGGGCACCCGCACAGTGAGGAGGTGACCATGTCGCCGTCGACCACACCACCGCCCGCGCACCCGTCCGCCTCGCCTCAGCCGTTGACCCGGGCGGACGGCTCGGCCGTCCGGGTGCTCATCGTCGACGACGAGCCGGTCCTGGCCGACCTGCTGCGCATGGCGCTGCGCTACGAGGGCTGGGACGTGCGGACCGCTGGCACCGGCAACGGCGCGCTGCGGGAAGTGCGGGAGTTCTGCCCCGACGTCGTCGTCCTCGACGTCATGCTCCCCGACCTGGACGGCCTGTCGGTGCTGCAC
>JBAUUB010000358.1:0-3878 GCA_049582485.1 Dermatophilaceae bacterium | reverse complement strand
CTCCGAGGACCACCGCCAGGAACAACCCGACGGCCAGGCCCCGGCCTTCCAGGTAGCGGCGGGCAGACTCCAGGTCCAGTGACGCGCGGAGCATGCCGACCACGAACATCAGCCCGAGCAGGAGGAGGAAGATCTTGACCGTGTCGTAGAGGAAGAAGTGGACCGCGCCGACAGGTCGCACTCCCAGGTCGAGCCCTGCCCACCGGACCAGCGCGTCCCAGAAGCGTTCGTTGATCAGCCACAGGAACACCCAGCCGAGTGCGGCGGCCAGGAGGAGTCCACGTAGGCGCAGTTCGCCGTCCTTGCGGTGCAGCGTCGTGGTCACGCCCTCACCCCTCCCGGCGCGCGACCGACTGCGGTAGTGCGCGCTGCAACCGTTCAAGCGCATCCTCAGCCAGGGTGTAGTCGACCCACCTTCCGCGGCGGGTCGCGCTGACCAGGCCGCTGTCGCGCAGCACCCTCAAGTGGTAGCTGAACTGATTGCCCGGCATGGGCGGATCGGGCTGTAGGTCGCACACGCACCGTGTCCCGTCCTGCAGGAGGCGATGAATCACCTCCAGGCGAGTCGGGTCAGCGACCACGGCCAGCAGGGACGCCCTCTCACCGACTGATTCAAACGAATTTGAATCGCCCATAATCCGAACGTACGCCTACCTCGCGCTGCCGCCTGGCAACTGTGGTCCTACCCACAACACCTCCCAACCGACCCTCCCTCAGCCACCCACCGGACCTCCTACCAGCGCAGAGAAGGCACGCGCCCCACCGCCTGGGGAACTGACACCGTTGCCGTGTGTCGGGCGGACGGCAGAGGTCGCGTCAACGCGGCCACTGGGAGGGGGAAAGATGTGGCGCCTACGCTGAGGCTCGTGACTCGCTTTGTGATCGATGCACCGACGTTGCTGCATCTCGTGGATGAGAAGGTAGCTGTCCACCCCGACCATCAGCTTGTGGCGCCCAACTCGGTCCGCTCCGAGGCGCTGACTCTCCTGTTGAGCGATGTCCGGCGAGGCGTACGCAGCGAAGCCGAAGCCCTGGAACGTCACGAGCGGATGACCGCCGTCAGGATCCGCCTCCTCGGTGACCGGGTATCGCGTCGGACGGCATGGCAGATCGCGCGAGAGCGCGACTGGGAGGATCTTCGCGACGCTGAGTACGTCGCAGTGACCCGCCTCCAGGCCGATGCGTTGGTCACGGTCGACCCCGAGCTGTGGTCGAGGGCCGAGTCTGTGGTGCGCCTCGCTCCGCTCGAGGATCTTGCCGAAGGTGACCGTTAGGAGCGGTCCAACCCACGTCGCCAGGTGCACTTTCCTTAGCGGAAAAGCGCGGCCGGGTTGACCCCTAGCACGGTCGATAGCACGCGGTGGGACGAGCAGGTTGAGACGGCGTCTGCGTCGAGACGCTCAGTGGAATGTCGGTACACGGCCACGGACCCACGCGCCCGAGGCGGTGTTCAGGCCACCTCGGCCCGCATGAGCTGCGTGGGTGTGGACATTCCTTTGAGTTCGACCGGGCCGACGTGGCGGAACACGATGTCGTCCTCGTGCGCGGACTCGGCGACGGCTCGGCTGACGAGGACTTCGCCAGGCCGGGCGTAGTCGGCGATGCGGGCACTGAGGTTGACGGTCTGACCGAAGTAGTCACCGTGCTGATAGAGCACCGGTCCAGCGTGCAGCCCGACGTGGGCCGGCGGCAGTCCTGCGGCCGACAGATCGCTCACCATCTCCAGCGCGGCACGCACGGCGGGACCGGGATCCTGGAAATGGAACATCACTCCGTCACCGAGCCACTTGATGGGCTTGCCGCCGTGGCGCCCCGACCTGCGCTGGACGAGTCGGGCCATCGCGGCCGCGAGATCGGCTGCGGCTTCATCACCCTGTTCCTGGGTCAGCCGGGAGTAGCCGGTGATGTCGAGGAAGCAGACCGCCTGCGGTCGCTCGAGCCGGCTGTGGATGCCCGCGTTGGCCATCAACGTCTCGAACGCCCCGATGAAGTTGGCGGTCCGGGCCCGCGCCTGCTGCGCGTGGTACAGCCCGAGGACAGCCTGTTCGGCGAGCGGCGTGCTGAGAGCCGCGAACTCGGCAGCGGCCATCTCATCCTCGCGCAGCGCGTCATCGGGCGAGGGTTCGGGAGATCCGGTGGCTTCGCGGATGGCCGTGAACAGGTCCAACGGGACGCCGGTGCGATCACTGACCGCTCGGAACGTCTCGGAGGCATGCTCTGCGTACCGCGCGTAGGCCGGACTGTCGAGGAAGTCCAGGGACAGAGACCCACTGTGCAGCGCCTCCGCCAGACGATCCAGTGGGATAGCGGCGTCCTCACGCGGAAACCACGTCACCAAACCAGAGTGTCGAGCCCACCGTCAGCCCGGCCCCGGACGCGGGTGCTCCGGGATCAGGGGTTGCTACCGGGGCGAACGTCTCGTCCTGCGCACCGATCTCCCCGGGGGCTCATGCATCCTTGGTGGCCGTGCACAGGAACACACCGAACTCGCGGTCCCTCTTGAGGATGGTCGTGACGTCAACGAAGCTGACGTTGGCGAAGCCGGCGCGGGTCAGCTGCTCGGACAGGCGTTCCCTATCGAAGCCGTGGTGTCCGTCGAAGTCGACCTTGTCGGCGTGGAAGGCGCCGTCAGGATCCTCGTCAAGGTCCGCTATGGCCAGCCGGCCACCGTCGACCAGGAGCTGCGCCACAGACCGCAACAGCCCATCCAGGTCCTGCACGTGGTGCAAAGCCATCGAGCTCCACACCACGTCGTAAGACCCACCGATCCGGTCTGTTGCCAGGTCGGCTTGGACAGCGCGCAGCCGGTCACCGAGCCCGGCCTCTTCGATCCGCTGTCGTGCGACCTGCACCATCCCGGCGGACGGGTCGGTCACCACCGCCGAGCCGATCCGGTGGGCAAGCAGGATGCTCAACCGACCCGTTCCGCCACCGACGTCCAGCGCGCTCATCCGCTGGTTGAGGTCCAATACCGCCTCGATGGCCTGGGCCACCGCCACCTGCCGCTCCTCATGGCCGGGGTCGTCGTCCCATGTCGCTGCCTCGGCGTCGAATCCCCTGTGCTCGTGCATGTGCTCGACCCTAGCCTCAAGATTCCCGGCCCGACCCCTACCCATCGGCGACAGCTCACGGCCGCACCTGAAGCTCGCCTGGCACAGTAGGCCTGTCCACGCAGAGTAGGTTCGCTCCGCGCGAGGGAGCTCCGGGCGGCGGTACTGTCCACAGATGACAGCACCGACGCCCTACCTCTCCCTTCCCGGCGTCGCCCGGGAGGCCCTGACCTTCTACGGGCACGTCTTCGGATGCACGGTTCAGCTGCACACCCTGGCCGAGTTCGGCCGCACCGACGGCCCTGCGGAGGCGATCGCCCACGGCTACCTCAGTGGCGGTCCGGTCACCCTCTTCGCCTCAGACGCCACAGGCAATCAAGCATCCTTCCGCAGCGAGGGCCTCATGCTGTCTCTGCTCGGAGTGGCCGACGCCGTCACCCTCACCGGATGGTTCGCAGCCCTTGCTGATGGCGGTCGAGTCGTCGATGAGCTTCAGGAGCGGCCCTGGGGCGCAGCCGATGGGCAAGTCATCGACCGCTACGGACTTCACTGGCTCATCGGATTCGAATCCGACGCCGCGCATTGACGACAAGCATCAGGACCTACGGCGTACCAGGATCTATGACGTGCGCCCTCTCGGCAGGGGGAGCGTCGGCTGCCACCACCTGAACCGACCGCTTCATAGGGGGTCATGCCGCATCGTCCGCCACGGCGCTCCTGCCAATGGCCGTCGGTGCCCTGTATCTGATCCTGCTCTTCCTGGTCTTCAAGGCGGAGTCCCAGCCCGACGCCGTCGTGACGGATACGACCTACGGCGCCTACCTGTTC
>JBAUUB010000357.1:0-50039 GCA_049582485.1 Dermatophilaceae bacterium | reverse complement strand
GTCAAGCGGCACATTGAGGTCGGACCGGACCAGGACGCGCTTGCCGCGCAGGTCACCGAGCGAGGCGATGGAGCTCATCTGCGACGTCCTCTCAGAGGCTCTTGCCCATGTGAACGATGAGGTCGATCAGACGGTTCGAGTATCCCCACTCGTTGTCGTACCAGCCGACGACCTTGACCTGGTTGCCGATCACCTTGGTCAGCCCGGAGTCGAAGATGCACGAGGCGGGGTCGGTCACGATGTCGGCCGAGACGATGGGGTCTTCGGTGTACTTGAGGAAGCCCTTGAGCGGACCCTCGGCGGCCTTCTTGACGATGGCGTTGACCTCCTCGACGGAGGTCTCGCGCCCGGCCTCGAAGGTGAGGTCCGTCGCCGACCCGGTCGGGGTCGGGACGCGGAGGGCGTAGCCGTCCAGCTTGCCCTTGAGCTCGGGCATGACGAGTCCGATCGCCTTGGCGGCGCCGGTGCTGGTCGGGATGATCGAGAGGGCCGCCGCTCGTGCTCGGCGCAAGTCCTTGTGCGGGCCGTCGAGGAGATTCTGGTCCTGGGTGTAGGCGTGCACCGTCGTCATCAGACCCTGGACGATCCCGAGCTCGTCGTGCAGGGCCTTGGCCATCGGCGCCAGGCAGTTCGTCGTGCACGACGCGTTGGAGACGATGTGGTGGTTCTCGGGGTCGTAGTCCTCGTGGTTGACGCCCATGACGAAGGTGGCGTCCTCGTTCTTCGCCGGGGCCGAGATGACCACCTTCTTGGCACCGCCGTCGATGTGCGCCTTGGCCTTGGTCGCGTCGGTGAAGATGCCGGTCGACTCCACGACGATGTCTGCGCCGAGCTCACCCCACGGGATCTGGGCCGGGTCCTTCTCCGCGAAGACCTTGATCGTCGTGCCACCGACGGTGATCGAGTCCTCCGTGGCCGAGACCTCGTCGGGAAGGACCCCGAGGACGGAGTCGTACTTGAGGAGGTGGGCGATGGACGCGTTGTCCATGAGGTCGTTCGCGGCGACGATGGTGATGTCTGCGCCGGACGCCTGGACGGCGCGGAAGAAGTTGCGGCCGATCCGGCCGAAGCCGTTGATACCAACCTTGATGGTCACGGGTGGTCACTGCCTCTCGCGTGGGGGGTGCCGCCAGGACCGGCGGCCTGGTCCGTCTCCCACCCTAGTGGGTGCGGAGCACGCGTGAGAACCGGGTTCAGGGCTCGAGCATGTCGGGGGTGAGATTGGCGTCGGTGCCGGGCACTCCCTGTTCCTCCGCGACTTTGTCGGCGAGCGCCAGGAGGCGTCGAATACGTCCTGCCACAGCGTCTTTCGTCATCGGCGGAGTCGCCAGCTGACCGAGCTCCTCGAGGGATGCCTGCTTGTGGTCGAGCCGGAGGTGACCGGCCTCCCGCAGATGGTCGGGCACCTGGTCCCCGAGGATCTCCAGAGCGCGCTGGACCCTGGTCCCGGCTGCCACCGCAGCGCGCGCCGACCTGCGCAGATTGGCATCGTCGAAGTTCGCCAGACGGTTGGCGGTGGCGCGCACCTCGCGGCGCATTCGACGCTCCTCCCAGTCCAGCACGGCCTGATGCGCACCGAGCCGGGTGAGCATGGCGGCGATGGCCTCACCGTCGCGGATCACCACCCGGTCGACCCCACGGACCTCCCGAGCCTTGACCTGGATCTGCAGGCGACGCGCGGCACCCACCAGCGCCAGGGCCGCCTCGGGACCGGGGCACGTCACCTCCAGCGAGGATGAGCGACCCGGCTCCGTCAGCGAACCGTGTGCGAGAAAGGCACCCCGCCAGGCCGCCTCCGCATCGCATGCGGAACCGGACACGACCTTGGGCGGAAGTCCTCGCACCGGCCTGCCGCGTTGGTCGATCAACCCGGTCTGTCGAGCCAGGGCCTCCCCGTCGTGCACCACCCGCAGGACATATCGGCTGCTCTTGCGCAGACCGCTGGGCGACAGGACGAGGACCTCGGCACGGTGTCCGTAGAGCTCGGCGATGTCACGACGCAGACGTCGGGCCGCCTGTGCGGTGTCGAGCTCGGCCTCGATGACGATCCGACCCCCGATGATGTGCAGGCCACCGGCGAAGCGAAGCGTCGCGGCCACCTCCGCCTTGCGGCAGCAGGGCTTCGTGACCTCGAGGCGGCTCAGCTCGTCCTTGACCTTCGCTGTCATCGCCATAGGGGCAATCCTGCCATGACCTCCGCGCACACCTATCGCCCGGAGAAGAGGTCCTGGAGGGCCGCCGCAAGCCGCAGCGGATCGTGCTGGCCGGGGTTCGATCGCGCGTTCACCGTCGCGATGACGAGCTCGGCCCCGACCGACTCGGCCGCGGCGCGCAGGGTCTCCCGGTCCGACGCGACGGAAGGGTCCGCGACCACCGCGTCGAGCCGCACATCGTCGGCGTACTCGGCGAACGAGAGGATGAGCTCGTGTGCGGAACGACCCTCTGTCTCCCCTGCCGGCAGGTCCAGGTTGAGCACGAGCACGCGCCGAGCCCTCGTGGCTCTGAGTGCATCCCTGAGATCTGGAACCAGGAGATGCGGCATGACCGAGGTGAACCACGATCCCGGCCCGAGGACAACCCAGTCAGCCGCCCGGATCGCCGCGACCGACTCGGGGTAGGCCGGAGGGTTTCGCGGCGAGAGGCGGACGGACTCCACTCTCCCCGGGGCCGTCGCCACCTGGGCCTGTCCGACGATCTGCCGCAGCCTGTCCCCGTCGCGCACGTCTGCCTCGATGTCCAGCGGCACGGACGCCATGGGCAGGACGCGACCACGTGCGCCGAGCAGTCGCCCCACGAGCTCGAGCCCGGCCACCGGGTCGTCGTAGATCTCCCAGAGCGCGACGATCAGGAGGTTGCCCAGGGCATGACCGGCCAACGAGCCGGTTCCTTCGAACCGGTGCTGCATGACATCCCGCCACGCGTGTCCCCACTCGGTGTCGTCGCACAACGCCGCGAGAGCCATTCTCAGGTCTCCCGGTGGCAGGACCCCGAACTCGCTGCGCAGACGCCCGCTCGACCCTCCGTTGTCGGCGACGGTGACGATCGCGGTCACGTCATCCGTGAGCAGGCGAAGCGCCGACAGCGTGGCCGCCAGCCCGTGGCCGCCGCCGAGGGCCGCGACGGTCGGCGGTCCCCCGCTCCTCATCGGCGGACCGCCGGGGCGAGACGGATCACCGTCATTCCTGCCCCAGGTCCCGATGGACGACGAACGTCTGGATGTCCGACGACGAGAGCATCGACCCGAGCCGCTCGGCGATGGCGACCGACCTGTGCTTGCCACCGGTGCAGCCCACGGCGACCGTCGCATACCGACGGTTCTCGCGACGGTAGCCCGCCATGACCGTCCTGAGCAGCAGGACCACCTGCTCGACGAACTCGATCGCGCCCTCCTGCGAGAGCACGAAGTCGGCGACCGCCTCGTCCTTGCCACTGGAAGCGCGAAGCTCCGGGATCCAGAACGGGTTGGGCAGGAACCGCAGGTCGAAGACGAAGTCCGCATCGAGGGGGATGCCGTACTTGAAGCCGAAGGACATCACCGCCAGTCGTGTCCCCGGCCGACGGTCCCGGGAGAAGGCCGGCAGAACCTTCCGCGAGAGCTGGTGGACGTTGAGGCCGGAGGTGTCGATGACCAGGTCGGCCCGCGAGCGGATATCGGTGAGCAGTCGGCGCTCGGTCTGGATGCCGTCCAGCAGTCGTCCCTCTCCCTGGAGGGGATGTGGTCTGCGGACACTCTCGAAGCGACGCACCAGAGTCTCGTCCGTGGCGTCGAGGAAGACCAGGCTCGGCCGCAGTCCCCGAGTCGCCAGGGCGTCCAGCGAGTGGGTGAGGTTGCCGAAGAAGCCCTTGGTCCGGACGTCGACCACAGCCGCTGCCCTGATGGGGCCCGCCGAGGAGGTGGAGCGGGCCGCAGCCGCCCCCGGTCGGTCGCTCCACCGGTTCATCTCGTCGAGGAGCAGATCCGCGATCCCGTCCAGGAGCTGCGGCGGAAGGTTGTCGATGACGAACCAGCCCTCGTCCTCCAGCACGTTGGCCACCGTGCTGCGGCCAGCGCCGCTCATCCCGGTGATGATGAGCAGCTCGGCCTGCTGCAGCCTGGTCGGCACCCCCGCGCCGGCAGGTGCGGATTCGCCGCCCTCACCGTTGCCACCCGTCGCGGGGACGGGCCGGACCTGATCGGTCATTGCGCCGTCCTCTCGCCCGGATGCGGACCGCCTACGTACGGATGATCATCATCCTCCCTGATCTCACCGGTCATCGCATCAACCGCCTGCGTCGTCGGCGTGGCCTCGAGTGCACGGGCGATCTGGGCCGCGACGGCCGGTCCGATTCCCGGGACGGAGACGATCTCGTCCAGGCTCGCCGCTCGGATCCGCTTCAGTGAGCCGAAGTGTGCGAGCAGACGCTTCTGTCGGGTCGGACCGAGTCCGGGGATGTCGTCGAGGGCGGAGCGCGTCATCGATGAGCTGCGGCGCTTGCGGTGGAAGGTGACCGCGAACCGGTGTGCCTCGTCGCGAACGCGCTGGAGGAGATACAGGCCCTCGCTCGAGCGGGGCAGGATGACGGGGAAGTCCTCACCCGGCAGCCAAACCTCCTCCAGCCTCTTGGCGAGACCCACGACGGCCACCTCCTCGATGCCGAGGTCGTCGAGCGCGGTCACCGCGGCCGTCACCTGCGCCGGCCCACCGTCGACGACGACGAGGTTCGGTGGGTAGGCAAACCGCGCCGGCCTCCCGTCGTCGTCGCGGGACGCGCCGGCCGCGGAGGCTGCAGACTCCTCGAGGTAGCGTCGGAACCGTCGCGTGAGCACCTCGCGCATCGCGGCCGTGTCATCGACCCGGTCGTCGCCCCCCACCCCGCCGTCGCCGCGGATGAGGAAGTGCCGGTAGGCGTTCTTGCGCGGTAGGCCATCTTCGAAGACGACCATCGAGCCGACCGCGTTGGTTCCCTGGACGTGGCTGATGTCGAAGCACTCGATCCGCAGCGGAGCCTCCTCCAGACCGAGGGACTCCTGGAGCTCGTGCAACGCCAGCGTCCTCGAGGTGAGGTCGCCCGCCCGCGCCACCTTGTGCCGGGCCAGTGACTGCTGCGCGTTGCGGGTGACGGTGCCGAGCAGGGTGCGCTTGTCGCCACGGCTGGGGACGCGGAGACTGACTCTGCGACCGCGTCGGCCGCGCAACCACTGACCGATCTGGTCCGCGCCGTCGGGGAGAACGGGCACGAGGACCTCCGTGGGGATGTCGTCCGCGTCCTCGGTGCCGTAGATCTCGGTCAACAGGTGGGCCACGACCTCCTCGAGGCTCTCGGCCTGCTTCTCGGCGACCCAGCCTCGCTGACCGCGCACCCGGCCGTCGCGCACCATGAAGACGTGGAATGCGGCCTCCAGCTCGTCGTCCGCGATGCCGATCACGTCCGCATCCGTGCCGTCGGGCAGGACCACCGCCGAACGTTCCAGCGCCTTGGACATCGCGGCGATGTCGTCACGAAGTCGCGCGGCGCGCTCGAAGTCGAGCTCGCGCGCCGCGCCGGCCATCTCTCGCTCCAGCCGGCCCACGTGGCGACGTGCGCCGCCTGCCAGGAAGTCACACAGCTCCTCGGCGATCAGCCGGTGCTCGTCAGGGGTCACTCGGCCGATGCACGGTGCCGAGCACTTGTCGATGTACCCCAGCAGACAGGGACGGCCAGAGGCCGCGGCGCGCCGGTACACACCCGCCGAGCAGGTCCGGACGGGAAAGACCCGCAGGAGCAGGTCGAGCGTCTCCCTGATCGCCCAGGCATGGGCGTACGGCCCGAAGTAGCGTGTCCCGCGGCGTTTCGCACCGCGCATCACCTGGGCGCGAGGAATCTCCTCTCCCATGGTGACCGCAAGGTAGGGGTAGGACTTGTCGTCCCGGTACTTGACGTTGAACCTCGGGTCGAACTCCTTGATCCAGGAGTACTCGAGCTGCAGCGCCTCGACCTCGGTGGCCACGACCGTCCACTCCACCGATGCTGCGGCGCGGAGCATCGCCAGGGTTCGCGGGTGCAGCCCGGTGGGATCCTGGAAGTACGAGCTCAGCCGCGATCGCAGTGACCTCGCCTTGCCGACATAGACCACGCGGCCGTGCTCGTCCTTGAACCGGTACACCCCCGGGTCGCGCGGGATGCTCCCGGGCGCCGGACGGTAGGTGGACGGGTCGGCCATCCGACAAGCCTATGAGGTCCCGCCGACGGTGGATGACGTCGTCTCCGGACAGCTGCCGATCACGGACGGCAGCTGGCGACGGAGGCAGTCGTGAGCGGTCGGGCGCCAGCGGTCAGGCGACAGCGATCCCGTCGCCGGTGACCGTCACCTGCCGTTCCTCGAGTCCCCTCGGCGCAGGGCCGCCAACGACGTCACCGGTGTCGACAGTGAACCTGCTGCCATGGCAGGGGCAGACGATCTCACCGTCGCGGACATCGGCGACGAGGCAGCCCTGATGCGGGCAGACGGCTGAGAAGGCCTTGAACTGCCCTTCCGACGGTTGGGTGATCACCACCTGCTCGGCCTGGACGACGAGCCCGCCGCCCACCGGGACGTCGCCCACAGAGGCGACGCGGTCACCGCCGGAAGCGGGATCACCCTCGCTGGCGTCCCCGGGCGGCGCGGCTCCCTCGACGGCGTCCCCGGACTCCGACGATGCGGCGTCTTCACCTGAGCCGCAGCCAGAGACGAACACCGTCGTCGCAGCGACACCCGACGCGGCGAGAACCTGCCGCCGATCACAGCACTTCACAGTCCGTCACCTCTCCAGCAGAAGGTCGTCGCGCACCCGTAACGGTTCGGCAACAACCGGGCGGGCATTGCGCACCTGCCCTTGGTCCAGGCCTAGGTTAACCATTGCCTAACCCACCCGGATAGGTGTCGTGTCACCCAACCCATAGAAAGGTCTACGACGTGATCCGACCGAAATCAGCCCTGTGGCTCAAGACGCTTGCGGGCGCCGCAGCACTGAGCCTCACCCTTGCGGCCTGTGGCTCGTCCGAGGAGCCCGAGGACACCGCAACGGGCACCGACACTGCGACGGAGGAGACGACCGACGCTGGTGCCGGTGAGGACTTCACCAATGACGAGTGCGCTTCGGACTCGACCAGTGCGGACACCTTCAAGGTCGGCGGCATCCTTCCGCTCACCGGAAACCTCGCCTTCCTCGGTCCTCCCGAGGTCGCCGGTGTCGGACTCGCCGTCTCGGACATCAACGCCGCAGGCGGTGTCGGCGAAGCCGACGCATGCCACCTGATCCTCGACTCCGGTGACGCCACCGACGCCTCCGTGGCCAACAACTCGGCCCAGCAGGCGATCCAGGGCGAGGTCTCACTCGTCGTGGGTGCCGCGTCCTCCTCCGTGACGCTCAACATCGTCGACGCGATCACGGACGCCTCGATCGTTCAGATCTCCCCCGCCAACACTGCCGTCGCGCTTTCGGGCTATGACGACTTCTACTTCCGGACTGCGCCGCCGGACGGCATCCAGGGAGACGCGCTCGGCAACCTCATCCTGCAGGACGGCTTCCAGCGAGTCGCCTTCATCGTCTTCAACGACGCCTACGGCACCGGCCTGCGGGACGTGGTCCAGCAGACGATCGAGGCCGCCGGTGGCGAGATCACCTACGGCGCCACCGGCGCCGGACAGGAGTTCCCGCCCGCGCAGACCAGCTTCTCTGCCGAGGTCAGCGGCGCTCTGGCGACCAACCCGGACGCGATCATCATCCTCGCGTTCGACGAGACCCGGGCGATCGTGCCCGAGCTCCAGAACGCCGGGTGGGACATGTCGAAGGTCTACCTCACGGACGGCAACACCTCGAGCTACGGCGAGGACTTCCCCGCCGGGACCCTCGAGGGCGCCAAGGGCACGATCCCGGGCAACGACCCGGAGTCGGGCTTCAAGGACCGGCTCAGCGGCTGGTACGAGTCCGCCGAGGGAGAGCCGCTCACTGACTTCTCCTACGGTGCCGAGTCCTACGACGCGGTGGTCCTGGCCGCACTCGCTGCTGTCAAGGGCGGCGCCACCGACCCGGTGACCGTCCAGGCGAACCTCGCGGCGGTTTCGGGCGCCAACGGCGGCACCGAGTGCGCTACCTACGAGGAGTGCGTCGCTGCACTCGACGCAGGCGAGGAGATCGACTACAACGGTCCCTCGGGTATCGGTCCGTTCGATGACGAGAACGACCCGTCGTCGGCGTTCGTCGGTATCTACCAGTACGACGCCGAGAACAACATCTCGCTCATCTCCACCGTCGAGGGCAGCAAGGGCTGATCTCGACCGGTACGTCGAGGGCCCCGGACCGAGCAGGTCCGGGGCCCTTGTCGTGCGCTGAGTCGGCATGGCGGCCAGGGCCCCATCGCAGGTGATCGTCGTCGTCGCGCCGCCCCCACCGCGCGTTCCGAGAACCGTCACGACGGTGCGGCCGTGGGGACGCAAGAGCCGGACGTCCCGGTTGGGTGCGTCCGGCTCATGCGTCCGATCGGGTCGACCAGCCCGCTCAGCTTGCGTCGCGTGATGCCTTGACGTCCTCGGCGAGGGTACCGAGGTACAGCTCGATGACCTTCGGGTCCTTGGACAGCTCCTTGCCCGACCCGGAGTAGGCGTCTCGCCCCTGGTCCAGGACATAGCCGCGGTCGACGATCTGCAGGCATCGGCGGGCGTTCTGCTCGACCATGACGACGCACACGCCCGTCTTGTTGATCTCCTTGGTCCGCAGGAACGTCTCGTCCTGACGGACAGGCGACAGTCCCGCCGACGGCTCGTCGAGCAGTAGTACGGACGGCTCCATCATCAGCGCCCTCGCCATGGCGAGCGACTGTCGCTCACCACCGGACATCGCACCCGCACGCTGGTTCTGCCGCTGGTGCAGGACCGGGAAGAGGTCCCACATCGCTGCGAGGCGCTCCTGGATCCCCTTGGGCCGCAGGAACAACCCCATGCGCAGGTTCTCCTCGACTGTCAGGCTCGGGAAGACGTTGTCGTTCTGGGGCACGAAGCCCACGCCCATCTGCACCAGACGGTTGGTCCGGAAGTTGGTGATGTCCTTGCCCTCGAGCGTGACCGTGCCCGAGTGCACCTTGACCAGGCCGAAGATCGCCTTGAGCAGGGTCGACTTGCCGGCCCCGTTGGGTCCGATGATGCCCACCATCTCACCGGGGTACGCAACGAGGCTGCAGCCGTTGAGGATATTGACCCCCGGCAGGTACCCTGCGACGACATCGGTGGCCTCGATGACGGCGTCACCGCGCCGCTCCGGGTGTGCTTCGGGGGATACGTCGGTCATGTGGGGTTCTCCTCGCTCGTGGGCTGCGGCGCCGTGTCCTGGTGCAGGGTCTCATCACCGAGGTCGGTGTCGTGGTGCGCTCCGAGGTAGGCGTCGATCACGGCCGGGTCGGACATCACCACGTCGGCGCGCCCCTCGGCGATGAGGCGACCCTCGGCCATGACCACGACCCAGTCCGAGATGTGGCGCACCATGTGCATGTCGTGCTCGACGAACAGCACGGTCGTGCCCTCATCGCGCAGGGACTGGATGTGGCCGAGCAGGGACTGGGTCAGTGCGGGGTTCACACCGGCCATCGGCTCGTCGAGCATGATCATCGTCGGGTCGGTCATGAGAGCGCGCGCCATCTCGAGCAGCTTGCGCTGTCCTCCCGACAGACTGCCGGCGTAGTCGTCCTTCTTACGCAGCAGCTTGAACCGCGCCAACAGCTCCTTGGCCTTGGCCTCGACCTCCTTCTCGCGCCTCGTCCACGTGGGTCGAAGCCAGCAGGTCAGCAGGTTCTCCCCGGACTGATCGCGTGCGCCGAGCATCATGTTCTCCATGACCGTCATCCGGTTCAGCGACTTCGTGAGCTGGAAGGTGCGCACCATGCCGGCCTTGGCGACGTTGGACGCCGAGGTGCTGCCGAGCTCGCGCCCCTCGAAGGACCAGGTTGCAGCGTTCTCCGGCCGCTTGAACCGCGTCGGGGCCGAGGTCGGTGTGTCGAATCCGGTGATGAGGTTGAAGAAGGTGGTCTTGCCCGCACCGTTGGGACCGATCAGGGCGGTGATGATGCCCTTCTGCACCTCGAGGTGATCGACATCGACCGCCGTCATGCCACCGAACTTCCGGACGATGTTGTCCACCACGAGAATGGGATCCGGCTTGGCGACACCGGGTTCGGCAGCGATCCCGTCCGTCAGGGCTCGTCGAGCCGCAGGGTCGGCATAGGGGTTGTCCACCGCGTTCGGCGAGTGGGTGATGGAATCAGGCATTGAACTGCAGCTCCCTCTTGTTGCCGAGAATGCCCTGCGGGCGGAAGATCACGAGCAGCATCAGAATCACACCGACGACGACCCAGGAGAACTGGTCGGACTGTTGGGTGTTGAGGATCTCCGGCGGCACGACGGCCCCGGTGATCCCCCTGATGAGGATCCGCACGGAGAAGAAGAGGATCGTGCCCAGGACTGGCCCGAAGATGGTGGCTGCGCCGCCCAGGAGGAGGGCGGTCCAGATGAAGAACGTCAGCGTGCGCCCCATGGAGTCGGCCTGGACCGAGCTCGGGAGGACGTACATGATCCCACCGAGCGCACCGAGCGCACCACCGATGACCAGAGCCTGCATCTTCACGGCGAAGACGTTCTTGCCGAGGCTGCGCATGGCCTCCTCATCCTCTCGGATGCCCCGGAGCAGGCGGCCCCAGGGGCTGCGGACGAGGAAGTACACCAGGAGACAGCAGATGCCGACGAGCGACCACGCGACGAAGCGGATCCACCAGCCGTTGACACCGGTGTTCTGATAACTGAACGGGCCGATGGTCGTCGTCCCGTCCCCGAAGAACGACAGGTTGACGAAGGGGTCCCGATACTGGCTGCCCGGGAGGCCCTGAGAGCCGCCGGTCACCGGGGTCAGCTGCGAGAGTCGACCGACGTAGCGGATGATCTCGGCCGCGGAGATGGTCACGATGGCCAGGTAGTCACCGCGTAGCTTCAGGGTCGGGATACCCAGCAGCAACGCGAACGCGGACGCTGCGGCGAGTCCGACCAGCACTGCGAAGAAGAGCGGAACGTCCCTGGTGATGGCGATCGCGAAGCCGTAGGCACCGAGCAGCATGAAGCCGGCCTGACCGATGTTGAGCAGCCCGGTGAAGCCGAAGTGGATGTTCAGCCCGATGACGGCGATCGCGACCGCAGCAGTCTGCGGCTCGATAGCGCTGCGGAGCACGGACGCGAAGATCGACGGAATCGTCCCGCTCATCGTGGTCGCCACGATCCACATGACGGCGAACCCGACGGCGACGGCGGCCGTCGCGACCAGTGCCCTCTTGCGACGGCGGGCGCGCTCCTCCTCGACCTCGGCGTGGTCGGCCTCGAGGCCGTCGTCCTGCACGTCGGGCTCGACGGGGTTCTCGGTCGCGTTCGTCATCGGGTCCACCTCATGGTCGGCTGGCAGGTGTGGTTGCTGTGGGTCACCGTCGTCATCCGATCCGTCCGGCCTTGCCGAGCAGGCCCTGCGGCCGAACGAGGAGGAGCAGGATGAGGATCAGGAGGGCCGTCGCGTACTTGAGATCTCCCGGCAGCCCGAAGGCGGGGGTGAGCTCGACGACGAGACCGATGATGATGGCGCCGGCGAGGGCTCCGAAGGCCGTGCCGAGGCCGCCAAGGGTGACCGCCGCGAAGAGGAGCAGGAGGATCTGCATACCGGAGTCCCACTTCACGCCGTTCAGGACGAGGGCGAGCATGATGCCCGCGAGGCCAGCCAGGGCGGTCGCCGAGATCCAGACCAGCCGGACCACCTTGTCGACATCGATCCCGGAGGCCTCGGCCAGAGCGGGGTTGTCCGACACCGCCCGCGTCGCCCGGCCAAGCCGCGTGCGCAGCAGCGCAAACCCGACGATGGTGAGGACGACGATCGCGATGCCCATGGCCCACAGCGACTGGTCGGTCAGACGGACGGGACCCCAGCTGATCGGAGTCGGCGCCTCGCGGATGATCCGAACGGTTCCGGCCCCGACCATCACCTGGAACATGTACTGCATCGCCAGCGACAGACCGATGGTCACGATCATGAGCTGGACCAGACCGAGCCCCTTGCGCCGAAGCGGTTTCCACAGGATCGCGTGCTGGAAGTACCCGGTGAAACCGCAGAAAAGGACGGTGAGAACGGCAGCAAGGAGGAAGGGTATGCCCCACCAGTTGACCATGATGAAGGCCACGATCCCACCGAGGGTGACCTGCTCGGCATGGGAGAAGCTCGACAGCCCGGTGGTCCCGTAGATCAGCGAAAGGCCGACCGCCGCAAGCGCGAGGAGCAGTCCGAGCCGGAGCCCGCTGACGGCGCTCTGGATGATCAGCGCACTCCGCCCCCCGACCGCGCTGCCGTCCGACTCACCCGTCAGGCGGAAGAGGACGGTGTTGTTCTGACCGAGGCTGGCGTTCACGGTGATCGGACCCTCGACGGTGACTCCCTCGGGCAGGGTGTCCTCGACGATCGTCGCGGTGTACTCACCCTCCTCGGTGACCTCGAGACTCCACCGGCCGTCCGCACCCGACGTCGCGGTCTGATCACCGCCGGGACCAGACACCGTGATCTCCACCTCGGGAAGTGTCTCGCCAGCTCGAAGGGTCCCCAAAAGGCATCCCGTCTCGGGGGACGGCTGGCATCCGAGGGTCTCCGCGCCGGCTGGAGCCGCCCCGACGACGGTGGCGAAGGGGACGAGGAGCGCGAGGGCCAACAGACCGAGAAGCGTGCGCACTTGGGCTGTGAGCCCACGGGCACTGACGGGTGGCTGCAACGGGAGTCCTTCCGTTGGTCGGGCTGGCATAGGGGGGTCCAGCGCCGGGCGGTCACTGCTCACGGAGTGACCCCGGGCGGGCGCCTCTCCAGCTCGAGGCCAAGGGCCTCCGGCCCGTCGCGGCTGTGCGACCGAGCATCGTGATTCTAGAGAACGGATCGCGCGACGAACAGGGATCGGCGGGGGTCAACTTCAACCGATACGTTGTCGAGACCTCGACGAGGCGGTCCGTCGGGGCGCCTTGCGGGACGGTCGAGCGCTCTGACGTGCGCTCTTCGACAGGATGGGCGCAAGGAAGCGACCCGTATGCGACTCCGACACCATTGCAAGGTCCTCGGGCGTGCCGCTCGCGAGCAGGGCCCCTCCCCCGCTGCCGCCTTCGGGACCGAGGTCCAGGACCCAGTCGGCGTTCTTGATCACGTCGAGGTTGTGCTCGATGACGATGACCGTGTTCCCCTTGTCCACCAGGCCCTGCAACACGAGCAGCAGCTTGCGGATGTCCTCGAAGTGCAGACCCGTCGTCGGTTCGTCGAGGACGTAGACAGTGCGGCCGGTCGATCGCTTCTGCAGCTCGGATGCGAGCTTGACCCGCTGTGCCTCGCCACCGCTCAGCGTCGGCGCCGGTTGCCCGAGTCGGACATAGCCGAGTCCCACGTCGTTCAGTGTCCTCATGTGCCTGGCGATCGCCGGTACGGCCGCGAAGAAGTCGGCCGCCTCCTCGATGGGCATGTCGAGGACATCTGCGATCGTCCGACCCTTGAAGTGGACCTCGAGGGTCTCGCGGTTGTAGCGGGACCCGTGGCAGACCTCGCAGGGGACGTAGACGTCGGGCAGGAAGTTCATCTCGATCTTGATCGTTCCGTCGCCCGAGCATGCGTCGCACCGGCCGCCCTTGACGTTGAACGAGAACCGTCCAGGCTGGTAGCCGCGGATCTTCGCCTCACTCGTCTGGGCGAAGAGCTTGCGGATGTGGTCGAAGACACCGGTGTAGGTGGCGGGGTTGGATCGCGGGGTGCGGCCGATCGGGCTCTGGTCGACATGCACGACCTTGTCGAGGTGGTGCAGCCCCGTGACCCTGGTGTGTCGTCCTGGCACCTGACGGGCGCCGTTGAGCTTGTTCGCGAGCACGTTGTAGAGGATGTCGTTGACGAGGGTCGACTTGCCCGAACCCGAGACCCCGGTCACCGCCACCAGGCAGCCCAGGGGGAAGTCGACGTCGATACCTCTGAGGTTGTGCTCGGTTG
This sequence comes from Dermatophilaceae bacterium, assembly GCA_049582485.1. Classification (GTDB taxonomy): domain Bacteria; phylum Actinomycetota; class Actinomycetes; order Actinomycetales; family Dermatophilaceae; genus F2B08. The sequence goes on along the minus strand of JBAUUB010000357.1, from coordinate 36,018 downwards.
CACCCACGACGGTGACCTGTCGCTCCGGGTCGACTTGGCGGCGCACGGCCGGGGTCGGGATGGCGCGCCGGCCCGAGAGGTACATTCCGGTCAGTGAGGACTCGTGCTCGAGCAGCCCGGCCACATCGCCGCTGTGCACGACCTCGCCGCCGTGCTCGCCTGCTCCCGGGCCGATGTCGACGACCCAGTCCGCCGTCGCGATCGTGTCCTCGTCGTGCTCGACGACGATGAGCGTGTTACCCAGGTCGCGCAGTCGGGTCAGGGTCTCGATGAGACGGTGGTTGTCGCGCTGGTGCAGGCCGATGCTCGGCTCGTCGAGGACGTAGAGGACCCCGACCAGACCCGACCCGATCTGGGTGGCCAGGCGGATCCGCTGCGCCTCCCCGCCGCTGAGGGTGCCGGCGGGCCTCGACAGGGAGAGGTAGTCGAGACCGACATCGAGGAGGAAACCCAGGCGGCTGTCGATCTCCTTGATGACGCGCTCGGCGATCTGCCGCTCACGAGCGGTGTAGTCCACCGACTTCAGGAAGGCGGCGCAGTCGGCGATTGCGAGGTCGGCGACCTCCGAGATCGACTTGGCCCCGATGAGCACCGACAGGCTCTCGGGCTTCAGTCGCGCTCCACGACAGGTCGGGCAGGGGATCTCCCGCATGTAGCCCTCGTAACGCTCCCGGCTCCAGTCCGAGTCCGTCTCGGCGTGCCGACGCTTCACGAAGGGAACCGCCCCCTCGAAACCGGTGGAGTACGAGCGCTCCCGTCCGAAGCGGTTGCGGTAGCGAACGTGGACCTTGTGGTTGCGCCCGTGCAGGACGGCGTCGCGGGCACGCTTGGGCAGCGACCGCCACGGCGCGTCCACCGAGAAGGACATCTCATCGGCGAGGGCACGCAGCACCCTGTCGAAGTACTCGCTGACGCCACTGCCCGAAGCCCAGGGCGCGACGGCTCCGTCGGCCAGCGACAGCTCCTCGTCGGGCACGATGAGGGTCGGGTCCACCTCGAGCTCCGTGCCGATCCCGGTGCAGGCGGGACAGGCGCCGAACGGGCTGTTGAACGAGAACGATCGTGGCTCCACCTCGTCCATCGTCAGAGGGTGGTCGTTGGGACAGGCCATCCGCTCCGAGAACCGGCGCTGCCGCAGCACTCCTCGTGCTTCGTCCTCGGCTGTGACGTCGACGAAGTCGACCACGAGGACGCCACCGGCGAGGCGCAGGGCGGTCTCGACCGAGTCGGTCAGCCTTCGCTTGGCAGCCGAGTCGCCGCCCTTGGCGACGAGCCGGTCGACGACGACGTCGATCGTGTGCTTGATCTGCTTCTCGAGCTTCGGGGGCTCGGACAGGCTCACGAGCTCGCCGTCGACCATGGCCCGCGCGAAACCCTGGCTCTGGAGCTCGAGGAAGAGGTCGACATACTCCCCCTTGCGCGCTCGGACCACGGGGGCGAGGATCTGGAAGCGGGTGCGCTCCGGGAGCTCGATGAGCCGGTCGACGATCTGCTGAGGGCTCTGGCGGGTGATGGGCTCACCGCAGGTGGGACAGTGGGGTCGGCCGGCGCGGGCGAACAGCAGGCGCAGGTAGTCGTAGACCTCGGTGATGGTGCCGACGGTGGAGCGCGGGTTGCGGTTGGTCGACTTCTGGTCGATCGACACCGCCGGCGAGAGGCCCTCGATGAAGTCGACGTCGGGCTTGTCCATCTGACCGAGGAACTGCCGGGCGTAGGCCGAGAGCGACTCGACGTAGCGCCGCTGGCCCTCGGCGAAGATGGTGTCGAAGGCCAGCGACGACTTGCCCGAGCCGGAGAGGCCGGTGAACACGATGAGGCTGTCGCGCGGAAGCTCCACGGACAGGTTCTTGAGGTTGTGCTCGCGGGCACCACGCACGACCAGCGTGTCGTGGGCATGGCGATGAGCAGGGCGGACGGCGGGGGAACTCACGTCGGCCATCGTATGCGTGTGCTCCGACAGTGCCGTCCGTCACCGGCGTCGAGGGTCGGCGACACGGCGGCCGGATGCTGCGATACCGTCCCGGGATGGACTACACCGGCCGGGTGGCCCCAGGAGGTCCCACCGACGTGCGACGGCTTGCGCGGCTGACCATCCGCAAGATCGCCGTGTCGCCGCAGATGCACAACAACGTCTATCTCCTCACCTGCACAGAGTCGGGCGAACAGCTCCTGGTCGATGCCGCCGACGACTTCCCTCGAATTCGACACCTCATCGACGAGGGCACGGGACGACTCGGCCAGGTCGTCACGACCCACCGGCACTGGGACCATGTGCGCGCCCTCGAAGAGGTCATCGAGGCGACGGGAGCCCGCAGTTATGCCGGTGCCGAGGACGCCGACGCACTCCCAGTACCACCCGATGTCCGGCTCGTCGACGGAGACAGCATCTCGCTCGGGGCGGTCGACCTCGAGGTGATCCACCTGCGCGGACACACGCCCGGCTCGGTCGCACTCGCCTACCGGGACCCCGAGGGCTCGGCCCACGTCTTCTCGGGGGACAGCCTCTTCCCGGGCGGCGTCGGGAACACCAAGAACGAGGGTCAGTCCTTCACGTCGCTGTTCGCCGACGTCACGACCAAGGTCTTCGACCGGTTCGGTGACGACACCTGGATCTACCCGGGCCACGGCGACGACACCACTCTCGGCGCGGAGCGACCACACCTCGACGAGTGGCGCGAGCGCGGGTGGTAGCCGGCGTGCGGGGGCACAACCTCCCCGCACCCGTGCTGGTCCTTGCGGCCATCGTCTCCGTCCAGTTCGGCGGCGCTCTGGCGGCCACCCTCGTACCGCAGATCGGGGCCGGCGGATCGGTGGTCCTCCGGTTGCTCTTCGCGACGGTGATCCTCGTGGCAGTGGTCCGACCCCGCCTGCGCGGACATGACCGGGCCGCCTGGGCGACCGTCGTCGCCTTCGGCGTGGCTCTCGGGCTGATGAACTTCACCTTCTACGCGTCCCTGGCCTACCTGCCCATCGGGGTCGCCGTCACCGTCGAGTTCATCGGCCCCCTGACGCTCGCCGCGGCGCTTTCTCGTCGGATCGCCGACGCGCTGTCCGTGCTGCTCGCCGGGGTCGGCATCCTCCTGATCAGCGAGGCGCTGACCCTCCCACCCGACGAGCTCCCCTGGCGCGGCCTGGCACTTGCGGCGACGGCAGGAGCCTGTTGGGCCGCGTACATCATCCTGTCCGGCCGGACCGGTGTCCTGTTCGACCGGTTGGAGGGTCTGGCCATCGCGATGATCGTCGCCACGGCGATCACCCTGCCCTTCGGGATCCAGACCATCGGGTCCTGGACGCCCGAGGTGCTCGCCAAGGGCCTCGGGATCGCGTTGATGTCCTCGGTGGTCCCGTACTCCCTCGAGCTCCTCGCCCTACGCCGGATGACCGCCCAGGTATTCGGCATCATGCTCAGCCTCGAGCCCGCTGTCGCGGCGTTCGCCGGACTGGTGATCCTCGGTCAGGTGCTGACGGCCACCCAGCTGGCCGGCATGGCCCTGGTCGTCGTCGCATCGGCCATCGTGCTCGGGTTCGGCGCACGCAAGGAGCCTGCCGAGGCGACGTCGACCTAGCTCATCGATCCGTGGTGTCGCCCTCAGCCGCGCTCTCGGCCTCCGGCCCTGTGGCCTCTGGTCCGGCCGATCGGTCCCTGTCCCGTCGGGTGCGGAGCAGGCTGGCCACCGTCGTGACGCCGAGGATGACGACGATGGCGGCGAGACTCACGATGACAGGCACCTGTGGGACGTCCACGGGGCTGCCGCCGTTGATGAACGGCACCTCGTTCTCGTGCAAGGCGTGCAGGATCAGCTTGACGCCGATGAAGAGCAGCAGGACGGCCAGGCCCAGGCCGAGGTAGACGAGCCGCTGGAGGAGCCCACCGATGAGGAAGTACAGCTGGCGCAGCCCCATCAGAGCGAAGATGTTCGCGACAAGGACGATGTACGGCTCCCTGGTGAGTCCGTAGATCGCCGGAATCGAGTCGAGTGCGAACAGCAGGTCGGTGGTTCCCAGCGCGAGGATGACGAAGAACATCGGGGTGACCAGCCGCCGCCCGTCGATGCGAACGAGCAGTCGGGTGCCGTGGTACTCCGAGGTCGAGCTGAACCTGCGCTCCATGAGGCGCATGAAGCGGTTCTCCTGGTACTCCTCCTGATCCTCGTGTCCGTCGAGTGCGAGCCTGACGGCGGTATAGATGAGGAAGATGCCGAACAGGTAGAAGACCCAGCTGAAGGCGTCTATGGCGGTCGCGCCCACCCAGATGAAGACTCCGCGAAGCACGATCGCAATGATGATGCCGACCATCAGGGCGAACTGCTGCAGCTGCTCGGGGACGCCGAACCGGGCCATGATCAGCAGGAAGATGAAGAGGTTGTCGACCGAGAGGGAGTACTCGGTCAACCAGCCCGCGAAGAACTCGGTCGCCAGCTGGGCGCCGGCGACGGCCCACATGCCGATGCCGAAGAGCACGGCCGCGCCGACGTACCCGCCGAGGGCGAGCGTCAGCTCCCTGGTCGTCGGCCGGTGCGGGCGCCGCGCGATCCAGACCACATCGAAGAGGAGGACCGCGGCCGCGAGGGTGAGGGTGATCACCCACACCGCGCTCGACACCTCGAGCGACTCGGTGCCGGGGGGAGCGGTCGCCGCTCCCAGGGCAGTGGTCACCCGCGGCAGTCTACGGTGCGGACCCCGTCCCTTCAGGAGCCGCACCGCTCTAGGCTTGCGTCGTGCCCGAGCGGATGATGCGAGACCTCGCCCTCCTGTCCGAGCTGCACCGCCAGGTCCTGACGGACTCCGGACGTCCAGACCTGCTCGACCTCAGCCGCAGTCTCGAGAGGTTGTGCGCCGACGGCGATCTGGCGGGGGCCTCCCGGCTGGTCGCCGACCTCCGGCCCGACGACATCGCCCTGCTCGCCCGGGTCGTCACGGTCCATCTCCACCTGACGAACCTGGCCGAGGAGAGGCTACGGGCGAGATCACTCCAGCGCGAGGACGGCGAGTTCGCCGGCGGGGAGGACACCGGCGAGCTCACCCCGGCGATCGTCGCCTACGGACCCCGGGCGGCCGGGCGCTTGGCCGCCATGCGAATCCACCCCGTGCTGACCGCTCACCCGACCGAGGCACGCCGACGCGCCGTGTCCTCGGCCCTGCGCCGCATCGCGCTGCATCTCGAGGCCTACGACCACCCATGGTCCGGACCTGCCGAGCAGGCCGAAGCGCGGCGGCTCATGTTGGAGGACATCGACATCCTGCAGCGCACGTCCACCTTGCGCATGACCCGACCGACGCCTGCGGACGAGGTCAAGACGATCGTCACCGTCTTCCGACAGACGCTCAAGGACGCGGTGCCGCGGTTCCAGCGCCGCATCACGGGCGCCCTGGGGATCGACCCGGTCACCGGGCCGGGCGACTTCCCGTCGATCGTCCGGTTCGGCTCCTGGGTGGGTGGCGATCGCGACGGCAACCCCTTCGTCACGGCCGAGGTGACGCGGGAGACCGTGGCCCAGCATGCCGCCGAGGCGCTCCGTATCCTGGCCGAGGCCGTCGATCGGGTCGCGCGCACGCTCACCGTCGACGAGATCTCGACCCCGCCGAGCCCTGCGCTGCGGGACGCCCTGGCGAACGATGCGGCCGCATATCCCCGCCTCGTCAGCGAGATCACGAAGGACTCGCCCCGCGAGCCGCACCGCCAGAAGCTGCTGATCATCGCGGCCAGGCTCGAGGCGACCCAGGCCGAACAGGTTGGCCTCGCATACCGGGGACCTGAGGAGTGCCTGTCCGACCTGCGTCTGGTTCAGCAGTCGCTCGTCGCGGCCGGCGATCCGCGAGCCGCCTACGGCTCCCTGCAGGACACGGTCTGGGTCCTCGAGACGTTCGGCTTCCATCTCGCGGAGCTGGAGGTTCGACAGCACAGCCAGGTTCATCGCAGGGCGTTGGTCGAGCTGCTCGCCGGTCTCCCCCAGTTCGCCGCCGATCCCGAAGCAGCCGCCGACGACCCCGTCCTGCTCGACCGACTCGCCACCCACGGGTGGCCGGTGCTCGAGGTCCCCCCGTCGGCCGCGACGCGCGAGGTGCTCGACACCCTCCGGGTGATGGCCTGGCTGCAGCAGCGGTGGGGGCGGCGCAGCTGCGGGCGATACGTCGTGTCGTTCAGTCAGAGTGCCGCGCACCTGGTCGGGGTTCGTGCTCTGGCCAGCCTCGCCGTGGGCACGCGGCCGCTCGAGCTCGATGTCGTGCCCCTCTTCGAGACCGGTGCCGACCTCGCCGCCGCCGCCCAGACCCTCGAGGACTGGCTCTCCCTGGAGTCGACCCGCCGCTGGGTGGCGGAGCGCGACCGTGCCGTCGAGGTGATGCTGGGCTACTCCGACTCGGCCAAGGACGTCGGGCCGACCTCAGCGACACTGGGTCTGCACGCAGCCCAGTCGGCTCTGGTGGACTGGGCCGAGCGCCACGGGCTGACCCTGACCCTCTTCCACGGCCGGGGCGGCTCACTGGGGCGCGGTGGCGGCCCGCTCGGGCGAGCGATCGCTGCCCAGCCCACCGGGTCGGTCGATGGCCGGTTCAAGGTGACCGAGCAGGGAGAAGTCATCTTCGCCCGCTACTCGGACATCCGCATCGCGCAGCAGCACCTCGAGCGGGTCGCCTCGGCCGTGCTGATGACCGACGAGGCCGACCACGCCGCAGCGCGCGAGGAAGCGCGACAGCGCTACACGCAGATGGCCGCACGACTCGACCAGGCGAGCCGGGCCGCGTTCCGCTCGCTCGTGGAGACCGACGGGTTCGCCGACTTCTTCGCCGAATGCAGTCCCCTCGACCTGCTGGCCGACCTGCGCCTCGGGTCCCGGCCCGCCCGACGTTCCGGTGTCGAACACGGCCGCAGCCTCGATGACCTGCGGGCGATCCCCTGGGTCTTCGCCTGGTCGATGACGCGAGTGAACCTGCCCGGCTGGTTCGGGCTCGGCACCGGGCTCGCGGCTCTCGACGACCTCGACGAAGCCCGACGGGCATACCGTGAGTGGCCCGTGTTCTCAGCGATGATCGACGTGGCCGAGATGTCACTGGCGAAGACGGACGCTCGCCTGGCGGCGAAGTTCCTCGCGCTCGGCGGTCGCCCCGACATCGCTGAGCGCCTGCTCGCCGAGCTCGAGCTCACCCGCACCCTCCTCCTGGATCTTCTCGGTCAGGACGAGATGCTCGACCGCAAGCCCCATCTGCGCACCGCGGTGGCCCTGCGCAGGCCCTTCGTGGACGTCCTGAGCGTGTTGCAGCTCCGCTGCCTCCGTGAAGTGCGTTCGGCGGGTGCTGACGGTGAGGAGCGATCGCCCTGGCGTGAGCCGCTGCTGCTCACCGTCAACGGGCTCGCGGCGGGGCTGCAGAACACCGGCTGAGCGGCTGAGCCGATCTCGATCACGCGGTGGCGCCGTCAGGTCGCCGCCGTCATCTGGCGCAGCTCCTTCTTGAGGTCAGAGATCTCGTCCCGCAGGCGGGCCGCGAGCTCGAAATGGAGGTCCCCGGCGGCCTGGTGCATCTGGCCGGTGAGCTCCTGGATGAGGTTCGCCAGCTCAGAGGCCGGCAGGTCCGCGCCCCGCCGCCCGGCCACGTCGGCGTCCGCCGCGATGGCGGCGCGCCCACGCCCTCCGTCGGACTTGCCCCGCGAGCGCGCACGGCCCGAGCCGAGCAGGGCCTCGGTGTCGGCGTCCTCGCGCTGCAGCATGTCCGTGATGTCCGCGATCTTCTTCCGCAGCGGCTGCGGGTCGACGCCCCGCTCGAGGTTGTAGGCGATCTGCTTCTCGCGGCGCCGCGCCGTCTCCTCGATCGCCTCGTGCATGCTCGGGGTGAGGTTGTCCGCATACATGTGGACCTGTCCGGAGACGTTTCGGGCGGCCCGGCCGATGGTCTGGATGAGCGAGCGGCTCGACCGGAGGAACCCCTCCTTGTCGGCGTCGAGGATGCTCACGAGGGACACCTCGGGCAGGTCGAGCCCCTCGCGCAGGAGGTTGATGCCGACCAGGACGTCGTACTCGCCGAGGCGCAGCTCGCGGAGCAGCTCGACGCGACGGAGGGTGTCGATATCGGAGTGGAGGTAGCGCACCCGCACCCCCTTGTCGAGGAGGTAGTCGGTGAGGTCCTCGGCCATCTTCTTCGTCAGGGTCGTCACGAGGACCCGCTCGTTGCGGTCTGCCCGCAGCCGGATCTCGTGGAGGAGATCGTCGATCTGGCCCTTCGTGGGCTTGAGGACGATCTCGGGGTCGATGAGCCCCGTCGGCCGGATGATCTGCTCGACGACGCCCTCGGACTTGGCCAGCTCGTAGGGCCCGGGGGTCGCGGAGAGGTAGACGGTCTGGCCGATGCGCTCGAGGAACTCCTCCCACTTCAGGGGCCGGTTGTCCATAGCGCTCGGCAGCCGGAAGCCGTGGTCGACGAGGGTCCGCTTGCGGCTAGCGTCGCCCTCGTACATCGCGCCGATCTGCGGGACGGTGACGTGCGACTCGTCGATGACGAGGAGGAAGTCCTCGGGGAAGTAGTCGAGCAGGCAGTTCGGCGCCGAGCTCGGTGCCCGGCCGTCGATGTGCATCGAGTAGTTCTCGATCCCTGCGCAGGACCCGATCTGGCGCATCATCTCGATGTCGTAGGTCGTGCGCATCCGCAGCCGCTGCGCCTCGAGCAGCTTGCCCTGCTTCTCGAAGGTCGCGAGTTGGTCGGCGAGCTCGATCTCGATGCCGCGGATCGCCCGCTCCATGCGCTCGGGGCCGGCGACGTAGTGGGTGGCGGGGAAGACGTACATCTCGTCCTCCTCGCGCACGATCTCCCCGGTGAGCGGATGAAGGGTGTAGATCCGCTCGATCTCGTCGCCGAAGAACTCGATCCGGATCGCGAGCTCCTCGTAGACCGGGATGATCTCGACGGTGTCGCCCCGTACTCGGAAGGTGCCGCGGGTGAAGGCGAGGTCGTTGCGGGTGTACTGCATGGTGATGAACTGCCGGAGCAGCTCGTCGCGGTCCTGGCTCTCCCCCACCCGCAGCGAGACCATCCGATCCACGTACTCCTGGGGGGTGCCCAGTCCGTAGATGCACGAGACGGAGGCGACGACGACGACGTCACGACGGGTCAGGAGCGAGTTGGTCGCGGAGTGCCGCAGCCGCTCGACCTCGTCGTTGATCGAGGAGTCCTTCTCGAGGTAGGTGTCGGTCTGTGGGACGTAGGCCTCGGGCTGGTAGTAGTCGTAGTAGCTGACGAAGTACTCGACCGCGTTGTTCGGCAACAGCTCGCGGAACTCGTTGGCGAGCTGGGCCGCGAGGGTCTTGTTCGGGGCCATGACCAGGGTCGGCCGCTGGACCTGCTCGATGAGCCAGGCGGTCGTGGCCGACTTGCCGGTGCCGGTGGCACCGAGGAGGACGATGTCCTGCTCCCCGGCCTTGATCCGCTGGGTGAGCTCGGCGATCGCCGTCGGCTGGTCACCCGCCGGCTCGAAGTCGGAGACGACGGTGAAGGGGGCGACGCGGCGCTGCAGCTCGGTGACGGGACGCATACCACCACGGTATGCGGTGGTACTGACAGTGCCTACCGCGACCGGCCTCGGGTCGCTCCACGCGAGGGGCGCGCATCGCTGGGTCCGGTCACCGCAACGTCCGCTCCCCCGCAAGGTCCGCTCTTCTCAAGGTCTGGACCTCGTCAGGAGGGCGGGTGCCATCCGGTGCGCGAGGACCAGGACAGCGCATCCTCGTGAGCGAGGGCGAACCACGGCTCCTTGGCGGCGGCGTAGTCCGCGGTGCGGGTGATGCGGCCGGACAGCTCACGCTTGAACCGCTCGTAGGACTCGCGAGCTCCGACATCGGCCCGCATCCAGTCCCGGAAACGCAACGCCCAGACCCAGCCGTCACTTCCGTGCTCGCGGACGTGGATGTGCGTGACGCGCGCGGGGTCCGCGTTGCCGTGCACGCGCTTCGGCCATTCCTTGCCGTCCGCGCCACTGTCCCACCAGTGGCCCGGCGAACGGGGAAAGCCCGCGGCGGTCATCGCGTCGATGAAGGCGGGACGATCCGCCTCGAGCAGATCCCGGACGCCGATCTGGAGGTCGACGACATCCTTGGCCACCAGCCCGGGCACCGCGGTGGAGCCGACGTGCTCCACGCTGAGCGCCCGCTCCCCCAGCGCGCGTCGGATCCGCCCGATGAGCCGCTCGGCATCGTGGGCCCACCGTTCTTGAGGCTCGCTCAGGGCGAGGCGGTCCGGTCTCCGGGAGACCACCCCGAGCCGCAGGTTGGCGTCGAACGGGATGATCCGGCCCTCCCACAGCTCATAGGCGAGGTCGTCCAGTCGCTCCCGAGACCCGCTGTTGTCGAGCACGGCGTCGGCCGCCGCATACCGTTCCGCGTCGCTCGCCTGGGCGGCGATCCGGTTGCGGGCATCCTGCTCGCTCATGCCACGGTCGGCCACCAGCCGTCGGACGCGTTCGTCCTCGGGGGTGTCGACCACGACGACGAGGTGATAGTCGGCGGTCAGGCGCTTCTCGACGAGGATCGGCATGTCGTGGACGACCACGCCGTTGCGTCTGGCGCTCGCCAGCCGGGTCGCCGTCACCTCCCAGATCGCCGGGTGGGTGATCGCCTCGAGATCCGCGAGGGCCTCGCGGTCCTCGAACACGACCCGGCCCAGGGCGGCGCGGTCCAGCGATCCGTCCGTCTGGAGGATGTCGGAGCCGAAGCGGTCGACGATGTCACGCAGGACGGCGGTGCCCGGCTCGACGACCTCTCGGGCGATCCGGTCGGCGTCGACGACGGCCGCTCCCAGGGATGCGAACCTCCCCGCCACGGTCGACTTCCCGGACCCGATACCGCCGGTGAGGCCTACCCTGAGCATGCCTCAACCGTACCGGCACGGCTCACGACGACGGGGCCGGCCCCGAGTGGGAGCCGGCCCCGTCATGGGGACACCTGGTGAAGGGTCAGTTGCCGGTGAGCTTCTCCCGAAGCGCGGCCAGGGCCTCGTCGGAGGCGAGGGTGCCGCCGCCGACCGGAGCAGCTGAGGACTGCGTCTCGCCGCCGCCGCCGCCGGTGCTGCTGCTGCCGGAGTCGGAGGAGTAGGACGTCGATGCGCTGGACGAGGAGCCGGCCTCGGCGTCGTCCTTGGCGGCCTGCTCGACCTGGGCCTTGTGGGCCTCCCAGCGAGCGTGGGCCTCGGCGTACTCCCGCTCCCACTTCTCGCGCTGGGTCTCGTAGCCCTCGAGCCACTCGTTGGTCTCGGGGTCGAAGCCCTCCGGGTACTTGTAGTTGCCCTGCTCGTCGTACTCGGCCGCCATGCCGTACAGGGTCGGGTCGAACTCACCGACCGAGACGCTGCCGTCGTTGGCCTGCTTGAGCGAGAGGCTGATGCGACGGCGGTCGAGGTCGATGTCGATGACCTTGACGAAGATCTCGGCACCGACGGTGACGACCTGCTCGGGCAGCTCGACGTGACGCTCGGCGAGCTCGGAGATGTGCACGAGACCCTCGATGCCCTCCTCGACGCGGACGAAAGCACCGAACGGCACGAGCTTGGTGACCTTGCCGGGAACGACCTGGCCGATCGCGTGGGTCCGGGCGAAGTGCTGCCACGGGTCCTCCTGCGTCGCCTTGAGCGACAGCGAGACCCGCTCGCGGTCCATGTCGACGTCGAGCACCTCGACGGTGACCTCGGTGCCCACCTCGACGACCTCGGACGGGTGGTCGATGTGTTTCCAGGACAGCTCCGAGACGTGGACGAGACCGTCGACGCCGCCCAGGTCCACGAACGCACCGAAGTTGACGATGCTGCTGACGACGCCGGACCGGACCTGACCCTTCTGCAGCTCGCGCAGGAACGTCGTGCGGACCTCGGACTGGGTCTGCTCGAGCCACGCCCGGCGGGAGAGCACGACGTTGTTGCGGTTCTTGTCCAGCTCGATGATCTTGGCCTCGATCTCCTTGCCTACGTACGGCTGGAGGTCGCGGACGCGACGCATCTCGACGAGGGAGGCGGGAAGGAAGCCGCGCAGGCCGATGTCGAGGATCAGGCCGCCCTTGACGACCTCGATCACGGTGCCCGTGACGACGCCGTCCTCCTCCTTGACCTTCTCGATCGTGCCCCAGGCCCGCTCGTACTGAGCGCGCTTCTTGGACAGGATCAGCCGGCCTTCCTTGTCCTCCTTCTGGAGCACCAGGGCCTCGACCTCGTCACCGACGGACACCACCTCGGAGGGGTCGACGTCGTGCTTGATCGAAAGCTCGCGCGAGGGGATGACACCCTCGGTCTTGTAGCCGATGTCGAGCAGGACCTCGTCCCGGTCGACCTTCACGATCCGGCCTTCGACGATGTCGCCATCGTTGAAGTCCTTCATGGTTGCCTCGACGGCGGCCAGGAGGTCGTCGAACGATCCGATGTCGTTGACGGCGACCTGGGTTGCGGTCTTCTCGACCGTGCTGGTGCTCATGTAGTAGGAACTCCGTAGGGAATGAATATCTCGAGATGGACAGGGTCTGATGCACGTGATGCGGTGACGCTGACGGCCAGCCACGGCGAGGTTCACCGGGCATGAGGCAACGCACACAAACGTGCTCTGACATCGTATCGACGCTGTCACGCACGGTCAAAAGGTGACCGAAGTCGAACAAGGACCGGGGTTGGACAAGGACCGGTCGGATCAGGACGAGTGAGGTATGCGGTGAGAGACATAGTGCGGCAGCCCACCTCGAGCGAGGCGACGGCCTGGGCCAACCGGCGGTGGTGGGACTCGGAGTCGTCCTCGTACTACGACGAGCACGGCGCGTTCCTCGGGGACGACCGCTTCGTCTGGGGCCCGGAGGGCTGGACCGAGACCGACCTGGACGTCCTGGGGACGGAACCGTCGCATACCGTCCTCGAAGTCGGGGCGGGCGGGGCACAGTGTTCCCGCTGGCTGGCAGGGGCGATCGGCTGCCGAGTCGTGGCCACCGACCTCTCGGCGGGGATGCTCACGACGGCGCGGCGGATCGACGGATCGCTCGGGCGTCGAACCCCCCTGGCGCAGTGCGACGCGACCCGGCTCCCGTTCCCCGACGGCACCTTCGACCGGGTCTTCACCGCATACGGAGCGGTGCCTTTCGTCGCGGACACGGGGGCCCTCATGCGCGAGATGGCCCGAGTCACTGCTCCCGGTGGACGGGTGACCTACTCGACGTCGCACCCGTGGCGTTGGGCCTTCCCCGACGACCCGGGTGAGGCCGGTCTCACCGTCCGGCAGTCGTACTTCGACGAGACGCCCTATGTCGAGCTCGACGACCAGGGCCGGCCGCAGTACGTCGAGCACCACCGCACGCTCGAGCACCGCATCGCCGAGGCCGTCGCGGCCGGACTGGTCATCGAGGCGGTTCGCGAGCTCCCGTGGAAGGCGGAGAACACCGGCGTCTGGGGCGGCTGGTCCCCGCTGCGCGGCCGCCTCATCCCTGGAACGATGATCCTGGTGGCGCGGCGCCCGTGAGGGCCTCCGCTCGGGCTACTCGCTCAATTTTCGCGGCGGGTGGCCCGGGTCTCTGTCTCCGGTGCCGAGGCCTCCTCGAAGAACTGGTCGGTGCGGTCCGGGTAGCGCTCCTCGTAGGGTGCCTCGACCGGCTCCTCGAAGACGGGATCCGCGGCGACCGGCGGCTCGTAGGTCGCTTCGTCGGCGTACTCGCCGTCGCTGGCTCCGGACCTCCCCATGAAGGCGAGGAATGCGCCGAGGCCCAGCAGCAGCAGACCGGGGATGACGAGGTACCAGGTCAGCGGGCCACGCAGCAGGCCCAGGAGACTCCCCTTGCCGCCCCATTCGTCGGCGTTCGCCTGGATGGTCTCGTCGTCGAAGCCGATCGTGCCGACGGTGAAGCCGACCGGCTGCTGACCGTCGGTCTGGAGGGTCTTGTCGACCTCTTCCTCACCCTTGATCACGACACCGGTGTTCGGTTCGACCCACAGGGTCCGGGTATTGGCGTAGTGCAGGTCGGCGGACACGTTGCCCTCCAGGCCTTCCTCGAAGAGGTCGGCAGGAACCTCACGCGTCGCGACGACCTCGTCCGGGATCACCTGCTGGAACCGGTAGGTCGTCGTGCCGAACACATCTTCCTCGTCCTGGAACTCGATGGGGAAGGCGCGACCGAGGTCGGCGTCCCACCACTGGTAGGTCTCCTTCTGCACGTTGAAGGGGAACTTGAAGACGAGTCCCTCGTGAGTCGCGTCCTCCACGGCCTCCGGGTTATCGAGGTCACCGGTCGAGCGGTAGTCCCCGCAACAGTTCGTCGCCTCCCCTGTCCGGCGGTCGATGGAGACGCCCGAGTCGCTGTAGCTGAGATCCACCCACTCGCCGTCCACCTGGGCGCGTGAGACGCTCGAGCTCTGCCAGAAGGCCTGGTCGCTCTCGACTCCGTACTCCTGTGCGATGCCGGGGATGCCGTTCACCTCGCGGGTGTTCTGCACGGTGACGCCGGTCAGCTTGTCGATGACCGCACCGTCCTCGCTCTGGTGCGGGTACAGGACGCTCATGTTCTGGCCGACGGACACCGAGGTCGTCAGCTGGTCAAGCGGGACGATCGCGAGCCGGTCGTACATGAAAGGGCGGGCCAGAAGGCCGAGTCCGATGAGCAGCGCACCCAGTGCGATGGCGACGAATCCCAGCACGCGGCGCATGCGCGACACCTTTCGATCGACGGTGAGTCGCGCAAAGCGTACCAGCGGGTAGCCTGGACCGCGGCCAACTTGCGCCTTAAGGAGACCCTTGTTCGATCCTCGCCCCCGACACCGCCGGGCGACCCGTCAGCCGGGTGCGCTCGGGTGGGCGAGCAGACTGGACCGCTGGGACGCCGCCGCGGCGGTCGTGGGATTCAGCTTCACCTGTGCCACCGTGTGGCTCGTCGCCGGCGGCGGGCTCTACATCGACGACATCCGCGCCCAGGCCTACGCAGCCGACCGGCCGATCTGGCCGTTCGTCGTCGAGAGCAACCGCACCCATCTCTCGCCGTCCGCGAGGACGGTCGACTGGCTCCAAGCCCACTATGCACCGTTGCAGCACTGGCCTGCCGTTGTCCTGACCGCGGTCATCGCGGTGGTCCTGGCGACTGCTCTCTGGATCGCGGTGCGATGGCTCATCCCCCAGCCCCCCGTCGCGGTCCTCGGCCTGGTCCTCGCTCTGGGGAGCGCGACGCTGGTGCCGTCGCTTGCCTGGTACCGGCAGGCTCTGACCGGTCTGCTCGCGTTCGCGCTCGTGATCGTGATCCTCATCCTCGCCGTGCGCTACAGCACCGGAGGACGATGGCCGCTGCTCGTCATGGTCGGTGTCCTGCACGTTGTGGCACTCGGGTTCTCGGAGCGTGCGCTCGTCGCACCCGTCCTTCTCCTGGCGGTTCTGATCCTGGCCAGGCCCTCCCTACGCGCGTCGCTACGTGGCCGCGGCCTGGTGGCGGTCGGCCTCCTGGCGGCGATCAACATCGCATTCCTCGCGACCTACCTGACCGGTGAATACGACACGGCCGCGGGTGCGCGTCCGTCGGTCAGCGGTTTCGTGTTGTCGACCGCATACTCCCTCTTCCGGAACACCGTTCCTGCGTACCTCGGCGGTCCCTGGCAATGGAGCGGCGACGGGCCCTACATGTACGCCGCTACTCCCGTGCTGCCCGCGACGATCGCGGTCGTTGCGGCTCTCGCGGTCCTCGCCGCCGCCCTCCGGAAGGACTGGCGCCGGTCGACGCACCTCCTCGCGATGGCAGCCGCCTTCATGGTTCCCGTCTACGCAATGATCTACCTCGGTCGGATCGCTCGGGTCAGCGACATCACCAGCGTCAACGACCTGCGGCTGCACTCCGACGCCGCCATCATCGGCGCCCTCTGCCTGGCCGCGCTCGTCGGAGTGGTGGTGGGTGGGGACCACTCTCCTCGCGATGACCGCGCGGCCGCCCCGAGTCGGCGCACCGCTCAGGTGGCGATTGTCGTCGTGCTGTCGGTCGTCGTCACGGGGTACGTCCAGTCCTGGACAGCGTTCGCCCGCAGCTGGCACCAGCACGACAGCGATGCCTACTTCGCGACTCTGGAGGCCGCGCTCGACCGCAACGGTGGCACAGTCGCCCCAGGTCCGGTTCCCGAACGGATCGTGCCGTGGTGGGTCCAACCCGACTTCAGCACCCAGGCACTGGTGCGTCTTCTGTCGCCGGCCACCGAGACGGCGACGATGGTTCCTCCGGTGATGGCCGTCGCTCCCGACGGCTCCCTCACGGATGCCCGACTCGTCGCATTCGACCGTCTGCAGGTCGCGGACGGCTTCTGCGGCATGGCGGTCCCCGCGGGGACGGACGCAGCCCTGATCCAGGCGGCGGCCCCGATACCCGCACGACGCCACCAGATGCTGGAGATCGGACTTCTCATCGGCGACACGACACGGGTTGCAGTGGCCGTCGTCGATGATGCCGGTGTTGAGCATCCTGCCGCGTTCTACACCCCGCCCATCCTCCATCGAGGGCCGAGCCGGGTCCTGGCGGCCATCCCGCGAGACGTGGACGTCGTGGGCGTCGTCGTCACTGCACTCGACGGGAATCCTGCGGGCATGTGCATCACCTCGGTCACGTCGGTGCTGGCGGGAGCGACGCTGTGAGCGCGACGCCGACCCAAGGCACCGGAGCAGGGCGCCACGCCCCGACCCAGCCGGCGCGGAGGCCGTTGCTCCCGCACCTGCAGGAGCTCGAGGCCTGGCGCGCCCTCGCCGCGATCGCCGTCATGCTCACCCACGCTGGATTCCTCTCCGGCGCCACCGGCCGTGATGTCCTGCCAGGGTTCCTGGCACGGATGGAGATGGGAGTGGCGCTCTTCTTCGTTCTCAGCGGGTTCCTCCTGTACCGCCCTCACGCCATCGCCGTCACCCGCGGAACCGCGCCCCCGGGCCTGCGCCGGTACGCGGTTCGTCGTGCCGCACGCATCGTGCCGGCCTGGGCGGCAGTGCTCGTCGGGGTGCTCGTTCTCGTTCCCCAGTCCCGCACCGCACCCGGAGCGGCGTGGATCGCGAACCTCCTGCAGCTCCAGGCCCTGACGACCCGGTGGGATCTACCCGGTCTGGCGCAGCTGTGGAGCCTGTCGACAGAGGTGGCCTTCTACGTCGCACTGCCACTCCTCGCGATGGGCATCCGCCGCCTCGTCGGCGGGCGGCCCCCGAGCCAGCATGTCGCCGCGCTGATGGGCCTGCTCGTGATGTGTTGGGGATTCCGGTTGGCGGTGGAGTCCGATCTCCTGCCGGCGGGCTTCTCGTGGAACCGGACACTGCCGGCGACCCTCGACTGGTTCGTCTTCGGGATGCTGCTGGCCGTGGTTCTCGCCGACAGGGATCACTGGGCCGGGCTCATCGAGATCGTGCGACGATCCGGCAACGCCTTGCTGGTCATCGCGGCGGCCCTCTTCTGGATGCTGACGACGTCCATCGCGGGGCCGTACGACCTACGTCCCTCCACCGCCTGGCAGTCCAGCATGAGACATCTCGGCTTCGGGCTCGTCGCCGCACTCCTCGTCTACCCGTCAGCCGCGGGGGCCCGCACCGTCCTGACGACGGCACTGCGGTCACCGGTCCTGGCCTACCTGGGGCGTATCAGCTATGGGTTCTTCCTGTGGCACATGCCCGTCATGTTCTGGGTTCGCTCGATCATGGGCTACGAGCTCTTCGCCGGGTACTTCTGGATGACGGTGGTGCTCACCACCGCCGTCACCGTGGTCCTGGCGTCGGTGAGCTGGCATCTGCTCGAGCGGCCCGTCCTCGAACGCGCCCGCCGACACACCGACACCTGACGCCGCCTCGTCATGTCGAGGCGAGCCACTGACGGCGAGGGCGACCAGGAGCCACGCGAGGCCCTGGGCCAGCCCTGATCGGTTCGTCATGGCCGGTGCCGGCCACGGTGCGATGACGGCGACGACGACGAGCAGTCCACCGAGTGCAGCCAGAGCCACCGCGGCTCGCCGGCGGGGCAGCATCGCCCGCAGGACGAGCGCCACCAGCGACAGAAGAACGCCCACGGGTCCGGCGATGGCCGCTCCGGCCACCATCAGGGCGGCAGGCCCGACCCACCGGCGCACCCGCGCGGGCGCGGTGATCGGGACGCGACCCACGGGGGACGCACGGCGGCCCGCCGCACTCAGTGCGATCAGAACGAGAGCCGAGGAGAGGCCGAGCAGGAGCGCACCGATGAAGATCCGCTGCGGAGCGAACGACAGTCGGACCTCCCCCTGGAGACCCGCCGGGACGACCCACCCCTGTGCCCATCCGTCCACGGTCACGGGCTGCAGGGGCAGTCCGTCCAGGCTGGCCCTCCACCCTGGGTTGACGTTCTCCCGGATCGTGAGAACGGCGTCGGAGCCGGATGCACCCCCGATGGACAGGACCCGGTCGGTCGGCTCCCACGTGGTCACGTCGACGGGGGCGGCCGACGTCGCGCTGCCCCCGTG
The DNA here is from genome assembly GCA_049582485.1 of Dermatophilaceae bacterium. Classification (GTDB taxonomy): domain Bacteria; phylum Actinomycetota; class Actinomycetes; order Actinomycetales; family Dermatophilaceae; genus F2B08. Next base: position 17,589 of record JBAUUB010000357.1, on the reverse strand, counting down.
GCCGCCCTGCAGCGTCAGGGTGCGAGGGCCGAACTCCGCTGAGGCGATCATCCGCACACCCACTGTGCCGGCCGGCACCGTGACCGGCCCGCACACCGCGAGGTCCAGTGCCTCGCCGGCGACCAGCGCGGCCCTCGTTCCGGACACGGATGTGGGATAGGTGACTCCCGCAACCTGGACCGTCGGACCGAACCCGCACGGGACGGCCACCGGCGCCTCGGCGGGATCATCGAGCACAGGCCATGGCTCACCGACCACGGCGACCTCGCCGATGACTACCGGCATCGGCTCCGGAGAGGCGGGGGTCCCGGTCGTGACGTCGGTGCTCTCCGTCACGGTGATCTCGATGTTCCTCGCCTGCCGCAGGGGCAACGAGACCCAGCCGCTGCGAGGCACGGGTCGGGTGACCGCCTCGGACCCGTCGACGGAGACCTCGACCCGGGTGGGGCGGCGGCCGGCGACGTCACTGTCGGTCGACAGTCGAAGGCCGGCGACATCCCGCGGGGTCGGCCAGGAAACCCGCAGACGGGGCGACTCGTCCGTCGGACTCGCCGCCCAGTACGTGCGGTCGTCACCGTCCACCGTGAGATGGGGACTGACGGCGGCCCCGGGCATCCAGGTGCTCGACGCGTCCGCGACGACGCCGTCGAGGCGTCGCAGCAGCCGGTCCACCTCCTCGTCGGCCCGCGGGACGACCGTCCCGTGGCCGCGGAAGTCCGCTCCCTCCTGGAGCGTCACGAGGCGGCGCAGGTCGCCGGCCTGCTCACCCGCGCGAGCCCGCGCGGGACTGCACGCGAGAACGCCGGACGACATGGGTACGCAGGCAGGGCGACGATCGGGTGGAACGGACAGGTGGACGGCCTCGGGTCTGACCCGCACCGGGGGCACCGCCAACCAGGGCTCGGCACGTGGAACCACTCCCGCCCCGACGTCCCGGATTCGGACCGTGACCCCGGCCCGGACATCGGCGACCGTCACGCGGAGCCGACTCGTCATCCCGTCGGGCACGGCCACGTCCACCTGGTAGCGCGCGTCGTCCTCGCGCTCGCTCAGGCTGGGGGGATCGATCGGGGTGCGGACCGTTCCCGCGTCCGTCGACACGACCAGGGCCGCCACGTCGGCGCCGGCGAGTGGATCGAGGATCACCGCCACGGCGTCGGGAAGATCCCGTGGTTCATCCCAGACCACTTCGACCCACTGCCCAACGGGATTCACGCCGGCGGACTGCCAGGCCGTGTCGCCACTGTTGTCGAACGCACTCTCGGGCCCGGCAGCCAGATCCCGCGGCTGCCCCAGGCCCGGTTCGGTCAGGGACGACGACGCGCGCGCGGTGACTCCGTCCGGCCACACCAGCGTCGTCTGGGCCGCAGCCAGATCCTCGGGCGAGATCCAGCCCGGCAGCCAGTCGTGCACCTTGCGCGGGGCGCTGTAGTCCTCTGTGGCGGCCAGGACTCGGCCGTAGTTGTCGCGAACGCTGGCGAACGAGGCCTCCCGCCTCGCCAGGGTGTCGGTGAGGACACCCTGGACCGGGTCTATGACGGTGATGCTGTCCACATCCGAGGAGAGGACGAAGGGCCGGTTCAGCGAGGACCTCAGGGCAGCCCCCTCGGGGCCGCCCGACATCTCGGAGAAGTCCCGGACGGACGTCAGACTCGCCGGGACGACGACCCCACCCGGGTCCGGCACCTCGAAGACCTCGATGGCCCTGAGGGGACGCTCCAGGCCCGAGTCGGGTGCGTAGGAGGGGTCGAAGGATCCACCGACGAACGGCCCGAAGGACGCACGTGACTGCGCCCCTGATGTGACGAGCGCACGCCGGACGACGAGCGGGTTCACCCCGGCGGCGACGAGATCGGCCCGCAGCAGGACCCTGCTGACGCCCAGGGTGCGCAGCAGGCCGGTCAGCTCGGCACCGCCGTAACCGGTGGCGACACGGTTCTCGATATCGTTCAGCAGCCGGGTCGCTGCGGCCGAGCCGAGTGGCACCCCGTCCCGGACGATCCAGGGGTCGCCCGTGAGAGACTGCAGCGGCTCATCCCGCGGATCACCCCAGACGCTGGAGGCGGCGTTGCTCCCCGGAAGCACGAGGGTGCGGCCACCGTCGCTTCCGTCGGCAAGCCAGTCGGCCGCTTCAGACCAGTAGTCGGGAACCGCGAGGTATCGACCCCTCTGACTGACACCGGTCAGGGCGGGGAAGGCGGTCTGAGCGACGATGGCGAGGATGACGACCGCGTACCCGAGCCGCGGCCACGGAGCGCGCGCCGCCCGCAGCCACCCGTGCAGGACGGGCAGTGCGTGGGCGATGCCGAGGACGAGGGCGATCCGCACGAGCGGCTCGAACTTGTGGGTGTTGCGGAAGGGTGCGAGGACGCCGTCGAGCAGGTCGGCCGCGGACGTGGCTGCGAGCCCTGTCATGGGTCCGACCCTGCCGAACGTCACAGCGAGCAGCCCGGCGACGAGCAGCACTCGCGCGAAGGTCCCCCACGTCCGTGGTGCCCGCCACAACCCGAACAGACCGAGGACGGCGATCAGCAGACCCATCCCGACGATCACCGGGGACGTGACGACCTCCCAGCCGGCGATCCACAGAGGGCCGCGCTGACCCGTGATCCCGGCGATCCACTGCGTCGTCCCACGGAGAGCCTCGGGAAGGCTCGCGGGAGCCGTGGTGACCGCGGCGCTCTCGATCCAGTCCAGGAACGGTGGGCTGTAGCGGCCGAGGAGCAGCAAGGGACCGATCCACCACAGGGATGCCATACCGGCCGCGACGACCCACCAGCCCGTGAGCCGCCACGTCGGTCGCGATCGGGTGAGGAGCCAGACCCCGGCGGGAATGATGGCGGCGATCGTCGCGGTGGCGTTGACGGCTCCGATCAGGAGGACCGCGACCCCCGACCGCAGGGCGGCCAGCCGCTCGTCGCCGGGTGCCACCCGGATGAGGGGCACGATGACCCACGGCGCCATCGCCATCGGCCAGATCTCGGAGCTCACCGCACCGAGTCCGATCAGCATCCGCGGGGCGAGCGCGTAGGCGAAGGACGCGACGATCCGCGACGCGCCGGTCCCGATATCCAGCCGCTCGAGGAGGGTGCGCGCACCATGGAAGGCGGTGAGCAGAATCACGCACCACCACAGCCTCTGGACCACCCATGCCGGGAGACCCACCGCATCCCCGAGCCAGAAGAACGGCCCCATCGGGAACAGGTATCCATAGGCCTGGTTCTGCAGCTGGCCGCCGGCCGCGGTCGGATCCCACAGCGACAAAGCCCGGCTCAGCAACCCACCCGGATCGAAGGTGAGGTCGAGCTTGGTGTCCGGCGCGATCCACCCCGGGTGCTGCACGAATGCCAGAGCGACGAGCACCGCCGACCATGCGGCCAGCCACAGCCGACTGTGCCACCGGTCATGACCTGCGTCCCCAGCCGGCGTCGTCATCCGCCGATCACCGGAGCAGTCGGGCGAATGACGAGGACGACGTTCCAGGCCGCCACTTCGCGCACTCCGGGGACACGCGCCATCCAGTGCGCCCAGTCGGGGTGGTACCGGGGTAGCACCGTGGGTGGGTCGATCAGTCCGCAGGCCGCGCGCACCTGTGCCCAGCGCACCATCCTCGAGGCCGAGCAGGCGAAGAGCGAGTGCCCGAAGTCGTTCTTCGGACGGTGGCCGTGACGCCGGGCGTACCGGTCTCCCGCGCGACGACCTCCGAGGTAGTGCCACGGGGCGGTCTCGTGTCCCCCCCACGGGGAGAGCCATGGCGTCCACGACAGGTACACCAGGCCGCCCGGTCGGGTGACGCGCACCATCTCGTCGGCCATGCGCTCGGGCTCGGGCACGTGTTCCAGGACGTTGCTCGACAGAGTCAGGTCGAAGGCTCCGGCGGCGATCGGCAGTTCGAGACCAGAGGCTCGGAGGCTGTCTCCGGCGACGTCTCCCCGTGCGGTCATCTCTCCCGCATCCGGCTCGACACCCGCATACCGTGCCCCCGCGGCTGCGAACGCGTCAGCGAAGTATCCCGGACCTCCCCCGACGTCCAGCACGCGCGTGCCGGCGAGCGCCGTCCACTGGCTCAGCTGCGACACCGTGTCGGAGGCGAGGGTGCTGTAGAACCGATCCGGGTCGTCCTGCTCGTGCAGGAATGCGCGAAAGAGCCGAAGCGACCTGCTGAAGGTCGCGGCGTGCGGTCGCACGGGCGATCCGGCCAGGCTCATGTGACTACTCTCGGGTAACATCCTCGGGACATCAAGCGAGGTCCCATCAGTGCGTGTTGCATTTCTGAACTGGCGTGACTCCACCCATCCCGAGGGTGGTGGAGCCGAGCTCTACGCCCAGACCGTCTGCGCCGGCCTTGCCGACCGCGGACACGCCGTCACCCTATATTGCGCCGACCACGGCCGCGCACCGCGCGACGAGGAGTGCGACGGGTACCGCATCCGGCGCCGGGGGTCGAGGCTGTCGGTCTACGCGGCAGCCGTGGCACAGCTCAGGAGGGACGCCGCCGACGAGGGAGCCTTCGACGTCGTGGTCGACACCCAGAACGGCATCCCCTTCTTCACGCCGCTCCAGGCCAGGATTCCGGGGGTCGTCCTCGTCCACCACGTGCACCGGGAGCAGTGGCCGGTCGTCTTCGGCCCCCTCCAAGCGCGGGTGGGATGGTTCGTCGAGTCGCGCATCGCCCCTGTCGTGAACCGGCGGCGACCCTATGTGGCGGTCAGTCAGCGGACCAGCGACGAGCTCGGCGGCCTGGGTATCGACAGTGCTCGCGTCCGGGTGATCCACAACGGCACCAACCCGCCTCTGCTCACCGGCCAGCGCAGGACCGAGGATCCGACGATCGTCGTGCTCGGGCGGCTCGTGCCACACAAACGCGTCGAGCATGCCATCGATGTCATCGCCGACCTGGCGAGCAGTCACCCGACGGCACGACTGCGGATCATGGGTGAGGGGTGGTGGCACGACCGCATCAGCGCACACGCGTACGCGCGCGGAGTCGCAGACCGCGTCGATCTGCTCGGTTTCGTCGACGAGCGGACCAAGGCCGAGGAGCTCGACCGGGCGTGGATCTCGCTCGCTCCCAGCGTGAAGGAGGGGTGGGGTCTATCCGTCGTGGAGGCGGCGAGCCATGGCGTGCCGACGATCGCCTACCACGGCGCCGGTGGCCTCTCGGAGTCCATCGTGGACGGCCGGACCGGCATCCTGGTCGACTCGCTGGAGTCGATGACCGCCGCCGCGCGCGGTCTCATCGACGACCAGCAGCGACGAGTGAGGATGGCTGAGGACGCACGGGCGCACAGCCGGCGCTACACGTGGGATGCCTGCATCGACTCCTGGGAGCGACTTCTTGACGAGGTGAGCGTCAGCCACCGTAGTTGAGGACGACGGCGGGGTCGAGAATCTCGGCCGGACCGTTCTCGACGGCGTCGCCGTCACTGGGCGAGTTTGCGGACACGATCGCCGCCGCTGCGCCGGTCGCGGCCAGGAGCCCGAGGATGGCACTGAGCACGACCGCGACGACGGGACGGCTGCGGTCGTCCTGGGTGTAGGCACCAGAGGCCATTGATTTTTCTCCTCACGAGCCATCTGCAGGGGTGATGGCGCTCCTCGTAGTCTAGCGACTTGCAGCGGACGGTCCGGACCACACCACGAAATCCGAACCAGAGAAGGTCATCGTCCAGGTCGGTGGCATTTCGGGAATGACACCCGGGCTGCCGATCCAGACGACGACATGCTCGATGTCGCTACCAGTCAGTAGCTCCGATGGTATGGGATCGGCGCTGCCGCGGGTCAACCACCGCCGCAGCGTGTCGTCGGCCACATCGATCTCGGCATTCCCGACAGCGACGGAGTCGGCCACGCGGATCGGGCCTCCATCCCGCTCGATCGTCAAGGTGGCGTCGGTGAGCACCCGATCCGCCAGGGCCTTGGCCGTGGGGTCGAGGAAGGTCTGCGACATCCATCCCGCGCGCCTGAGGGGCTGCCACGGAAGGCTCAGCACCCGACCGCTGTCAACCGTCGCGAGCACCGTGGGCCACTCCGGGGAGAAGGGCTGCGGCTCGTACGCCGCCCGCACCCGCTCCGGCGCCCCGGGAATGAGGACGAGGGCCAGGGCCGCAGGAACGATGACGGCGAGTGGTGCCGTGAGGATCCTGCGCCCGTCCGTCACACGCAGGACCACTGTTGCCATCCCCACTGCGGTGAGCAGGACCGTCGCCATCACCGACGGTGCCAGCACCCGGTGCAGGTCTCGAAAGAGAGCGATGCCCGGAACCTCCTGCAGAGCCGTCCACGGCGCGAGGAGTGGACCGCTCAGAAGTGCCGCCGCGAACGGGATTCCGACCGCGGTCGCGGCCAGGGCCGGTGCGAATGGGTGCCGGCTCCGGATCAGCTGGACGAGTCCCACCCCGCCCAGGGTCAAGACCGCGAGCAGGCCGATCACACCCACGGGTCCGGCCCGCGCCTCCAGGGCGGCCGACTCGGACCACACTCCGCCGCCGACGAGGGCCGAGAGAAAGGTCCCCAGTCCGATGTCGTCGGCCAGCCGGAAGGCACTCGCCCCGGCCGGATCCGCGCGGCTCGATGGACCCGACACGGCAGGCACCAGCCACGGCAGCCAGATCGTGAGGGAGATGGCCGCCTGGAGCAGGACCTCCGCACGGCTCCGGTGCCGGAGCACGGCCATGAGGACCGCCGCGCTGCCGGCCACCACGGCTCCCCACGGGGTCAGGCCGGCAAGGAGGACCGCCGCCGATGCGAGCGTCACGCGTCGCCGCATCGACGCCTGTCGTGAGGCGATCACGAGCCACGGCAGGCTGGCGTAGGCGATCAGGAGAGCAGGCTGACCGAGGAGCAGACGCTCGATCACATAGGGGTTGGCGATCGAGAGCACGGTTGCGGTGCCCATGGCGATCAGGCCTCGACGGCGCAGGACGAGACCGGCTCCCACTCCGGCACCGACCAGGGAGCCGAGCAGGATGAGGTGCTGCAGCAACCACGCGGGCAACAGCAGGCTCCATGCCCACATCACGCCGTCGAGCGGCCAGGCTCGAAGCCCGGCGGTACTGCGCAGGTGCTGCCAGTCGGGCGCCGCCGGGGAGGGGACGGTGACGTGGTCGAGGAAGAGTGCGTAGCCGGGCCGGAGCGATGCCCCGAGCAGCGCACCGGCGACGACGAGGGCCAGCCCGAGACACAAGAGCTCGGAAGAGGCGGATCGACGACGACGCCGCCTAGTGGGCGGCGGCATGCCAGGTGTCGCCCAGGCCGACGTTGACGTCGAGAGCAACCTCGAGCTCCACGGCGGCACCCATCTCATGCCGGACGAGCGCCTCGACATCCGCGCGCTCCCCCGGGGCGACCTCGAGGACGAGCTCGTCGTGCACCTGGAGCAGCAGTCGCGAGCGGGCTCCCGAAGCGTCCAGCGCCTCGCGGACCCGGATCATGGCGACCTTGATGATGTCGGCGGCTGACCCCTGGATCGGGGCGTTGAGGGCCATCCGCTCGGCCATCTCCCGGCGCTGGCGGTTGTCGCTGGTGAGGTCCGGGAGGTAGCGACGTCGACCGAGCATGGTCTCGGTGTATCCGGACTGGCGGGCCTCGGCCACGACATCACGCAGGTAGTCACGCACGCCGCCGAAGCGCTCGAAGTACTCGTCCATCAGAGCTCTGGCCTCGTCGGTGGAGATCGTCAGCTGGCGGCTCAGGCCGTACGCAGAGAGGCCGTAGGCCAGGCCGTATGACATCGCCTTGATCTTGGCGCGCATCTCGAGCGTGACGTCCTCGGGCGCGACCGCGAAAACGCGGCTGCCGACGAAGCGGTGCAGGTCCTCCCCCGAGGTGAACGCGGCGATCAGGCCGTCGTCCCCGGACAAGTGAGCCATGATTCGCATCTCGATCTGGCTGTAGTCGGCGGACATCAGCGTCTCGTACCCCTCGCCGACGACGAACGCCTCGCGGATTCGACGACCCTCCTCGGTCCGGATCGGGACGTTCTGGAGATTCGGGTCGGTCGAGGACAGTCGGCCGGTCGCGGCGATCGTCTGCAGGTACGTCGTGTGGATCCGCCCGTCTGGGGCGATCGACTTCAGCAGGCCCTCGACCGTCACGCGGAGCCGGGAGGTGTCGCGGTGCCGGAGCAGTGCCTCGAGGAACGGGTGCTCCGTCTTCGCGTAGAGGTCGGCGAGGGCCTCCGCGTCGGTGGTGTACCCGGTCTTGGTCCGCTTCGTCTTGGGCATCTGCAGGCGTTCGAACAGAACCGTCTGGAGCTGCTTCGGGCTCCCGAGGTTGATCTGCTCACCGTCGATGGCCGCGTAGGCGTCGTTCTGAGCAGCCCGCATCTTCGCGTCGAAGTCCGCCTCGAGGGACTCCAGGCCGGCACGGTCGACGGCGATGCCGGTGTCCTCCATCTCGACGAGGATGTCGACGAGGGGCAGCTCGATCTCGCGGAGCAGGCGGTCGGCCCCGATCTCCTGCAGTCTGGTGTCCAACGCCCCCGACAGCTCAAGGACCGCTCGCGCGCGCACCATCGCGTCCTCGGCGGCGGCATCCCCTGCCCCCTCGTCGTCGAAGCTGAGGACGCCCTGACCCGAGTCGGTGGCCTCGCTGGCCAGCTCACGGCCGAGGTGCCGGACGGCGAGATCGGCCAGATCGTAGGAGCGCTGGTCGGGCCGGACGAGGTACGCGGCAAGGGCCGTGTCGCTGACGATCCCGCGCAGCGCCCAGCCGCGGGCGGCGAGGGCGTGGATCGGCACCTTCGCGTCGTGGAGCACCTTGGGACGAGCCGGGTCCTCGAGCCAGGCGCCCAGGGCGGACTCTCCGGACGGCTCGAGGGTCGGCAGGTCGATGTAGGCCGCCGAGCCGTCCGCGGTCGCGACGGCGACCGCCGTCGCATCGCCCTCGCCCTTCGTCCAGTGCCCGACGACGTGGATGCCGACCGGGTCGGACCCGCAATGGTGCCCAAGCCAGCCCACGACGTCCTCGGGAAGCAGCACGGCACCGTCGAGGTCGAAGCCGCCCTCAACTTCTTCGCTGGGCGAGTCGAAGGTCGCGAACAGCCGGTCGCGCAGGACGCGGAACTCAAGGCTGTCGAAGACGCGGTGGACCTCCTCGCGCTGCCAGGAGCGACGCTCGAGATCGGCGATCCCGACCTCGAGGGGCACATCGCTGATCAGCTGGTTGAGGCGTCGGTTGCGGAGCACCGAGTCGAGGTGGGCCCGCAGGTTCTCGCCCGCCTTGCCCTTGATCTCGTCGGCGTGGGCGACGATGCCCTGGAGATCGCCGTACTGAGTGATCCACTTGGCGGCGGTCTTGGGTCCGACCCCCGGCACACCCGGGAGGTTGTCACTGGACTCGCCGACGAGGGCGGCCAGGTCGCTGTATCGGTTCGGCGGCACGAGGTACTTCTCCTCCACCGCGGCGGGGTCCATCCGCCAGACCTCGGAGACCCCACGGACGGGGTAGAGCATCGACACCGACTCGCTCACGAGCTGGAAGGCGTCGCGGTCACCGGTGCACAGGACGACCTCGAGCCCGTCGGCCACGGCCTGGTGGGTCAGGGTCGCGATGACGTCGTCGGCTTCGAAGCCCGGCGCCTCGACGTGCCGGATGGAGAGCGCGTCGAGGACCTCGCGGAGCAGGGGGAGCTGGCCCTGGAACTCACTCGGCGTCGCTGATCGGCCGGCCTTGTAGTCGGTGTACTCCTCGGACCGGAACGTCTGGCGTGAGACGTCGAACGCCACGGCGACATGCGTGGGATCCTCGTCGCGGAGCACGTTGATGAGCATGGACGTGAACCCGTAGACCGCGTTGGTGTGCTGCCCGGTGGACGTCGAGAAGTTCTCCACCGGCAGCGCGTAGAACGCCCGGTATGCGAGAGAGTGCCCGTCGAGGAGAAGAAGCCTGGCCACGCATGGCAGCCTAGGCGAGAACACCGACAGCGCAGGCATCTGCGCAAGAGAGAGGACCTCCATGACCACGGACGCCGGTGAGGACTTCCTGGCCGCGATGACGGAGTCGTCACGCGGGACGCTTGTCGAGCGCATGGGTATCGAGCTGGTCGAGGTGGCCCCGGAGCGTGTCGTGGCCAAGATGCCCGTCGCGGGCAACACCCAGCCGTACGGGCTGCTCCACGGCGGTGCGTCCGCGGTGCTCGCGGAGACCATCGGCTCCATCTGCGCCGCTCTGCATGCCGGACCCGACCGCATCGCGGTCGGGGTCGACCTCAACGCCACTCACCACCGGGCTGTCCGGGACGGCTGGGTCGTCGGGGTGGCGACGCCACTGTCCGCAGGGCGCTCGGCTGCCTGTCTCGAGATCGTGGTCTCGACCGAGGACGGCCGCCGGGTGTGCACGAGCCGCCTCACCTGCATGCTCCGTGACCGGGTCCCCGGCAGCTGACCGGCGCACCCGCCTCGCCGACCGCCGTCGACCCGGTATGCGCGGGTCGCCCGGCGCCGATCGTGGCCCGTCTCAGCGGATCGGGTCGGCCGCGACCTCGCGACTGCCACCCTGACCGCGCGCGCGCATCGACCGACGCAGATGCAGGAGCCGCTCACGCGATGACACGAGGTCACGCGGCGCCACCCGTCGTCTGACGGCGCTGACGCTGGCGACCCGGCGGGTGACCGCAGGGCCGAAACCGAGCCTGGCGAAGAAGCGGTTGGCGTCCCGAGCGCTGGCCGGCACCGCACTGGCTATCCGGTCGAAGCCGAGCCGCTCGGCGAGCCCGGTGGCCGTGTGGAGCAGCGCTCTGGCCACACCGTGTCGCCGCGCTGACCGGTCGACGTAGATCTGCTCGACGACGAGCTCGTCCCCCTCACCGAAGCGCATCACCGACTCGGTGGCCACGAGAAAACCCGCCGGGGCGCCGTCGAGGTAGGCGAGGAAGCCGTGCACGTCAGGACGCTGGAGCGCGACCTCGACCGCACCGTGGCTGGCCCGGCGTGACGCCACCTCGGGACTGATCCCCGACTCGACACTCGCCGCGAGCCACAGCCCGGTCAGGAGCGCACGCTCCTCGGCCGTGGTCACCGGCTGGACCGAGATCGACTGGCGGTTCATGCGAGCACATCCTCCTGACGGTGATCACGTGCGTGGGCCTCCCCGCCAGGCACCCGGACAACGGTGGCCAGCCTATGCGACCCGGCCGCTCTTGGGGAGCCCCACCCCCGAACATCCCCGCGGCGACGACTGACGCGACCGCCGCATACGCTTGGTCCTCGTGTCTGTCGACTTCCCGGGCCTCGGCACGGTCATCAACGTCATCGCCGTCATCATCGGGGCCCTCGCGGGCATGGCGATCGGTCAGCGCTTTCCCGAGCGGACGAAGGGCGTCGTCACCGACGTCCTCGGGCTCGTGACCATCACCATCGCGGCCCTGTCCGCCGCCGCGGTGACCGACAGCGCCTTCCGGTCCGCGACGGGCTCCGGCGCCCCGGTCCTGATCGTGCTGGGGTCGTTGCTGATCGGCGGCATCACCGGCTCCCTGTTGCGTATCGAGGCGCGACTGGGCTCGCTCGCGACCGTGGTCCACGACCGCTTCGGGAGAGCGGCGCCGCGGGACGAGTCCACCCTCAGCGGACCCCGCCCACACGCGAGCACCCTCGACCGGAGCATCGCCGAGGTCGACGAGGCCGAGGCTGCCCACTCGCCGACGCAGCTGTCACCACGCGAGCGGTTCATCGAGGGCTGGCTCAGTGCCACGCTGCTCTTCTGCGTCGGTCCACTGACGATCCTCGGCTCGATCAACGACGGCCTCGGCAGAGGCATCGACCAGCTCGTGCTCAAGTCCGTCCTCGACGGCTTCGCCGCCATGGCGTTCGCCTCGACCTTCGGCATCGGGGTGCTGTTCTCGGCACTGTCCGTCGCGGTCGTCCAGGGTCTGCTCACCGTCCTGGGCGTCGTGCTCGGGGAGTTCCTCCCCGAGGCGCACATCGCGGCGCTGACAGCCACGGGCGGGGTCATGCTGGCCGGCATCGGTCTGCGGCTGCTCCGAGTGCGGGACATCCCGGTCGCGGACATGCTGCCGGCCCTGCTCGTGGCGCCGCTCCTGACCTCGCTGGTGATCGCGGTGCGCTGACGCCGGAGGGCCGCGGCCGGAGTCAGGTGCCGCTCAGTCGTTGCCCATCCCGGAGATGACCGCGTCGGCCACCTCGCGCATCCCCATGCGGCGGTCCATCGCGGTCTTCTGGATCCAACGGAAGGCATCCGCCTCGGTGATCTTCAGGCGGGCCATGAGGATCCCCTTGGCGCGATCGACCGCCTTGCGGGTCTCCAGCCGGTCACCCAGGTCGGCGATCTCCGCCTCCAGGGCCTCGATCTCGGACCAGCGGGAGCGGGCGATGTCGATCGCCGGAATGACGTCCTTGGGCGTGAAAGGCTTGACGATGTACGCCATGACGCCGGCGTCCCGGGCCCGCTCGACGAGCTCCTTCTGACTGAAGGCCGTCAACATGACGACGGGGCAGACCCGCTCCTTGCCGATCGCCTCGGCAGCGGTGATCCCGTCCATCACCGGCATCTTGATGTCCATGATGACCACGTCGGGGCGCAGCGCGAGAGCCATCTCGACCGCCTTCTCGCCGTTGTTGGCCTGCCCGATCACCTCGTGACCCGCCTCGGCGAGCATCTCCGCCAGGTCCAGCCGGATGATCGCCTCGTCCTCGGCCACCAGGATGCGCAGGACCCCGTCGGGGCGGTCCCGTTCCGGGGCCGCTGTATCCCCCGCGGAGGGAGGTGGATCTTGCGCTGCGGGCAGCGACGCGTCCGTCATCGTGTGCCTCTCGTGTTCACAATCCGCTCCGGTCGAGCGCTGGTGCCGAGAGCGGGACTTGAACCCGCACGCCTGTCCAGGCAGAGCATTTTGAGTGCTCCGTGTCTGCCATTCCACCATCTCGGCGCGGCACCGGCGGCGCCGGTCTCACTATAACGGCCGGCATCGTATCCCTCACGACGCGACCGCGGCCTAGGAGATGTATGCGGGGGCGGCACCCTTGGCCGCGTCACCGGCGCGGTGGACCCGCAGGGCGTTCGTGGACCCGGGGATCCCAGGAGGTGAGCCGGCGACGATCACCACGCGCTCGCCCTCGGTGATCCGGCCGTCGGCGAGCAGGAGGCGGTCGATGGTCTTGGCATAGTCGTCGGTGTGTCGCGGCGTCGGCGTGAGGAAGGTCTCGACCCCCCAGGTCAGAGCCAGCTGGGAACGGGTCGCCTGGAGTGGGGTGAAGGCCAGGATCGGGATCGGGTGCCGGAACTGGGCCATCCGCCGCGCAGACTCCCCCGTCTGGGTGAAGGTGCAGATGTACCGCACGCCGATCAGGTTGGCGATCGAGGCGCCCGCCGCCGCGATCGCTCCCCCGATCGAGACCGGCGGGGTACGCAGCGGTGCGATCCGGTCCAGGCCCTGCTCCTCGGTGTGCGTGATGATCTCGGCCATCGTCCGGACCGTCTCGGTCGGGTAGGAGCCGACCGAGGTCTCCCCGGACAGCATGAGGGCGTCGGCGCCGTCGAGGACGGCGTTGGCGGCGTCGGAGGCCTCCGCACGTGTGGGACGGGAGCTGCTCACCATCGACTCGAGGACCTGCGTGGCGACGATGACCGGCTTGCCGTGCCGGCGACACTGCTCGACCGCCTTCTTCTGCACGAGCGGCACCTGTTCGAGCGGGAGCTCGACGCCAAGGTCGCCCCGGGCGACCATGAGCCCGTCGAAGGCCTCGATGATCTCCTCGAGGTTGTCCACGGCCTGCGGCTTCTCGATCTTCGCGATGACGGGCACCGTGACGCCGACCTCGTCCATGATCGCGCGCACGTCGTCCATGTCGCGGGCCGAGCGGACGAAGGACAGGGCGACGAAGTCGACATGCATCTGCAGGGCGAACCGCAGGTCCTCCTTGTCCTTCTCGGACAGGGCCGGAACGCTCACGGCGACGCCCGGGAGGTTGATGCCCTTGTTGTTGGACAGCTCGCCGCCCTCGACGACCTCGCACACGACGTCGGTGTCGGTGACCTCGGTGGCCACGAAGCTGAGCTTGCCGTCGTCGACGAGGAGCCGGTCCCCCGGTCGCACGTCACCGGGCAGTCCGTCGTAGGTCGTGCCGACCTCGGTGTCCGAGCCGGGCACGTCGCGCGTGGTGATGGTGAACGTCTCGCCCACCTCGAGGGTCACCGGCCCCTCGGAGAACCGGCCCGTGCGGATCTTCGGGCCCTGCAGGTCGGCGAGGATCCCGACAGCGCGGCCGACGGTGTCACTCGCCTTGCGGACGTGGGCGTAGTTGGCCTCGTGGTCGGCGTGGCTGCCGTGGGAGAGGTTGAGACGGGCGACATCCATTCCCGCCTCGACGAGGGCGAGGATCGATTCCTCGGTCGAGGTCGCGGGTCCGAGGGTGCAGACGATCTTCGCGCGGCGCATGCTCTCAGCCTAATGTCGGTGGTGTGGCCCACGTCACAGACGTGTCACGTGGTGAGAAAACGTTACCGCCCGTGCGGGACCGCACCGCAAACCGTCGGCTCGCCGCATGGTGGCGCCGGACCGAGAGGGGGCATGCGCCGCCCTGTGCAGCGCACGCGCTCAGGCGGTCAGCGGCCGGTCGGTCGGGTTGATCGGCCGCGGCAGGGCGGACGGCTTGCCGGAGAGGTATGCGTCGACCCCGTTCGCCGCCGCCCTCCCCTCAGCGATGGCCCAGACGATGAGCGACTGGCCCCGTCCTGCGTCCCCGGCCACGAAGACACCCGGGACCGAGGACATGTACGACGCGTCGCGGCGGATGTTGCCGCGCTCGTCCAGGTCCACTCCGAGCTGTTCGACGACGCCCTCGCGTTCCGGTCCGACGAAGCCCATCGCGAGCAGCACGAGCTGTGCAGGGATCTCCCGTTCGGAGCCGGGAACGGGTACGAACCGGCCGTCCTGCAGCTCCACCTCGGTCAGCCGCAACGCCCGGACCGCACCGCTGTCGTCGCCGACGATCTCGGTGGTGCTGACCGCATACACGCGGTCGCCACCCTCCTCATGGGCGGAGGCGACCCGGTAGAGCATCGGATAGGTGGGCCACGGCTGGGTCGTCGCCCGCTCCTCACCGGGACGGGGCAGGATCTCGAGGCTGGTGACCGAACGCGCGCCCTGCCGGTGCGCGGTGCCGAGGCAGTCCGCGCCCGTGTCCCCACCGCCGATGACGACGACGTCCTTGCCGGTCGCAACGATCTGGTTCTCCACGGTCTCCCCGAGGGCCGCCCGGTTGGCCTGCGGCAGGAAGTCCATCGCCTGGACGACTCCGGACAGCTCCCGTCCCGGGACCGGAAGGTCCCGAGGAAGGGTGGAGCCGGTCGTCAGGACGACCGCGTTGTACCGTTTGCGGAGCTGCTCCCCTGACACGTCCCGACCCACGGACACGCCGGTCCGGAACCGGGTGCCCTCGGCCTCCATCTGGCTCAGCCGCCGGTCGAGCACGGCCTTCTCCATCTTGAACTCGGGAATGCCGTAGCGCAGCAGGCCGCCGGCCTTGTCCGCCCGCTCGTACACCGCGACGGTGTGTCCGGCCCGGGTCAGCTGCTGGGCCACCGCGAGCCCGGCAGGACCGGATCCGACGACGGCGACGGTCTTGCCGGAGAGCCGCTCGGGAGGCTGCGGCTTGACCGCGCCGAACCCGAATGCCTGCTCGATGGTCGTGACCTCGATCTGCTTGATCGTCACGGCCGGCTGGTTGATGCCGAGGACGCAGGCCGTCTCGCACGGGGCGGGGCAGAGCCGTCCGGTGAACTCGGGGAAGTTGTTCGTCGCGTGCAGCCGCTCGATGGCCTCACCCCAGTCGCCCTTCCAGGCCAGGTCGTTCCACTCGGGGATGAGGTTGCCGAGGGGGCAGCCGGAGTGGCAGAACGGGATGCCGCAGTCCATGCACCGGCCGGCCTGGCGGCGCAGCTGGGCGAGGTCCTGCTCCTCGTAGACCTCTTTCCAGTCCTTGATCCGGACGGGCACCGGGCGACGCGCCGGCAGCTCCCGTTCGCGGATCTTCAGGAAGCCTTGCGGGTCAGCCACGGGACACCTCCATGATGCGGTTCCAGACCTCGGCGCCGTCGACGTCGAGACCCTCCTGTCGGGCCTCGGCGCGCACGTCGAGAACCCGCTGGTAGTCGCGCGGCAGAACGAGCGTGAAGCGCCGCACCGACGACTGCCAGGCGTCGACGAGAGCCTGGGCGACGGACGAGCCGGTCCACCGGACGTGATCCTCGAGGAGGCCCTTGACGACCGGCTCGTCCGCGTCGCGCAGTGGGCTCAGGTCCACCAGCTCCGCGTTGACGTTCTCCGGGACCAGATCGAGAACGTAGGCGATCCCGCCGGACATCCCCGCGGCGAAGTTGCGCCCGGTGGGGCCGAGAACGAGCGCCATACCACCGGTCATGTACTCACACCCGTGGTCTCCGACGCCCTCGACGACCGCCGTGGCACCGGAGTTCCGGACGCAGAACCGCTCGCCGGCCTTGCCGCGCAGGAAGATCTCACCAGAGGTCGCGCCGTAGCCGATGACGTTGCCCGCGATGACGTTGTCCTGAGCCGTGAAGGGCGCGTTGTGGTCCGGCCGCACGGTGACCCGGCCCCCGGACAGCCCCTTGCCGAGATAGTCGTTCGCGTCGCCCTCGAGCCGCAAGGTGATGCCCCCGGGGATGAAGGCTCCGAACGACTGCCCGCCGGACCCGACCAGGGTCAGGTCGATGGTGTTGTCGGGCAAGCCGTGCGGATGAGCCTTGGTCACCTCGTGGCCGAGCATCGTGCCGACCGTCCGGTTCACGTTGCGCACCCGCACCCGCCCGGTGACGGGCGTGCCGTTCTCCAGCGCCGGCCGGGCCAGGGCGATGAGCTCATGGTCGAGTGCCGCTGTCAGCCCGTGGTCCTGACTGGTCGTGCAGCGTCGCTGCGACCCGTCGGGGCTCTGCACCTCGGCGAGGATCGGCGAGAGGTCGAGACCGTTGGCCTTCCAGTGGTGCACCGCCCGGGAGACGTCCAGGGCCGAGACCTGACCGACGGCCTCCTCGATGGACCGGAAGCCGAGCTCGGCGAGGTACTCGCGGACCTCCTCGGCGATGTACTCGAAGAAGGTCTCGACGAACTCCGGCTTGCCCGTGAACCGGGCCCGCAGCTCGGGGTTCTGGGTCGCGATACCGACCGGGCACGTGTCGAGGTGACACACCCGCATCAGGATGCAGCCGGACACCACGAGAGGTGCGGTCGCGAAGCCGAACTCCTCGGCCCCGAGCAGGGCGGCGACGACCACGTCCCTCCCGGTCTTGATCTGGCCGTCGACCTGCACGACGATCCGGTCGCGCAGCCCGTTGAGCACGAGTGTCTGCTGGGTCTCGGCGAGCCCCAGCTCCCAGGGCCCACCCGCGTGCTTGAGCGAGGTCAGAGGCGAGGCGCCGGTTCCGCCGTCGTGGCCGGAGATGAGTACGACGTCGGCATGGGCCTTGCTCACGCCGGCGGCGACCGTGCCGACGCCGATCTCGGCGACCAGCTTGACGTGGATCCGCGCGTCCGGGTTGGCGTTCTTAAGGTCGTGGATCAGCTGGGCCAGGTCCTCGATCGAGTAGATGTCGTGGTGCGGCGGCGGGCTGATC
>JBAUUB010000356.1:0-7678 GCA_049582485.1 Dermatophilaceae bacterium | reverse complement strand
GATGCCGACCAGCGCGAACTGGCTGCCGCCGGTGAACATCAGCGCCGACAGGGCCTGGGTCTGCCAGAGGTTCAGGCCCGCGGCGACCGAGAGGGCGCCGAAGCTGACTCCGTAGAGTCCCGTCGCGATCCCGACCGACCACGACTGGCGCAGGACGGCCCGGCGGCGCTCGGGGCTCAACTGGCCGGTGGGTGCGGCCTCACTCATCGCCGCCCCTCCGCGGCCGTGCTGCCGCGGAAGCGTGCGCTCGGACCGAGAGGCCCACACCGCGCCAGTTCCCGGGCGGCTGCCCCCGTGCAGCGTCCAATGGTTGCGCACCCTGCCCGATCGTCGTCGTGAAACGCCACTCAGTCTATGACTTCTCGTCTTCCTATGACTTCTCGTCTTGGACACCGAGGATGGCGCTCGTTGCCAGGTAGCCGGTCGACATCATCGGGCGTTTACCTGCCGTCCTCCTGAGCGAAACCCTCCTATCGACCGAACGGCCATGGTTCTCCGGCTACTGGCTAGTAGGCCTGCGTTGTCTCTCGCCTGCTTTTCATGGCGATTAGCGTGAAAGGCCAGGGATGGAGGGGCTCGACGCGCCTGACCCGGCGCCGACGGTCCGTCCGAATGTCACAGCGACTGCAGGGAAGTCCTATGGCGAACAGCTATCACCTCGGTGTGGATGTCGGTGCCAGCCGGGTCCATGCTGCCACCGCCCGGCACACGGCCTCCGGCAACGAGAGGCTGGAAGCGTGCTCGCTCTCGAGCCGGGGCGACGACATGGCAGCGTCGATGTGGGTGTCCCCCGAGGGGGACCTCGAGTTCGGTGCCATCGCATCGGCCTGGGCAGGCGAGCAGCCGGAGGCGCTCGTCGGCGGTCTCCGGCGCCGCATCGGCACCGGAACCCCGTTCTTCGTCGCCGGCCATCGGGTCCTTGCCGAGGAGGCCTATGCGCGGCTCGTCGCATGGGTCGTCGATGCAGTGACGGAGACCGAGGGCATGCCTCCCGAAGGCGTCGTGGTGACGCACCCGGTGCACTGGGGAGCTCATCGTCGCGAAGGCGTTCGTCGGGCTCTCGAGGCGTACTGCCGCATCCCCGTCGAGCTGACTCCCGAAGCGGAGGCGGCGGCGTGGGGAGCCATCGACCAGGCGCAGGCGGGGGAGCTGTGGGCACTGTTCGACCTGGGCCGCACGAGCCTCGACACAGCAGTCGTGCGCAGGCAGGAGGACGGCTGGACGGTCCTGCCCGAGGCCTTCGGCACCGCTCCCGTCGGGGGAATCGACGTCGATGACGCCATGGTCGACAGCCTCCTGCCCGACCGCCCCACGGCACGCCGCCCTTCACGCACCCCGTCGGCGGAGCTCCGGTCGGCGTGCGTCGCGGCCAAGGTGGCCCTCTCGACGGACACCGACGCCGTCGTGGCCACGCAGCTCGAGCCCGGCCCATCGACGGTCCGGCTCACCCGTGACGAGTTCGAGTCCATGATCCGTACGCTCCTGGACCAGAGCGTCGGCGCGCTCCGGCAGACGATGACCGACGGCGGCGTGACCGCCGAAGACCTCTCGGGAGTGGTGCTGGCCGGGGGATCCGCACGGATCCCGCTGGTGACCGAGCACCTGTCGACGGCGCTGGGTGTCCCCATCTTGACCGAGCCGGACCCCGCAGTCGTCATCGCGATGGGCGCCGCCCGCAGGGCGCTGCGACAGAGCACGAGCGACCTCGCAGCGGAGCTGGGCCCGGGAGCGACCCGCGACGAGCCTCTGCGCCCGGACGAGCAGGTGGCGGTGCTGATCCCCTTCATCCCCCCTGAGCGGGCACGGCTCGCAACCTACGCGTGGCGGCTCGTGGTCGCCTCTCTCATCGTGGTCTGTGCCGTCTACCTCGCCTGGGCGTTCACGTCGGACTCGGCCGGCGTGTTCGGAGTCGGTCTGCACGCCGAGTCGGTCGTCGAACGACCGCGGGGAGGGTGAGATGACCGTCCAGCCACTTCTCACGGGAGCGCAGATCGCGGGCCCTAGGATCGAGCGGATTCTCGCGTCGCCGGGTCCGACCCGGGCGCAGGTGATCGGCCCGGCCGGGTCGGGAAAGACCGCGGCGCTGGAGTTCGTCCGGGAAGGACTCGTGGCCCGGGGGCTGGAGGTGCACACCCTGCAGGACGGGGTCGACATCGCCGCCATCCCGGCCGAGGCGGTTCTCATCGTCGACGACCTTCATCTCCTCAGCGACGAGCGCACCGAGTCGATCATGGGCCGGGCCCATACCCCGGGAGCCGGGCTCGTCGTCGCACTGCGGCCCGGGCCGCTGGGTGACAGCGTGAGGACGATCGAACGGCTGCTTCAGCGAAGCTCTCCTCCGATCGTCCTCGGCGAGGTCTGTGCGGCAGAGGTCAATGCGCACCTCAGGGCACAAGGCCGGCCCGCGCCCGGCCCCTGTATCGACGACGTCCTGGACCTGACGGGCGGAGCGGCCTGGTTGGTGACCTTCGCGCTCTCGAGCGTCCACGCCGAAGAGTGCCGGGGTGGGGCAGACCATCACGCGCTGCGGCGAGACCTGCACAACCAGGTGCTTCAGCGTCTCGCGACACTCGACGTGCCACTGCGCCGCTTCATCGAGCAACTCAGTCTGGGCACCGACCTCAGCCGGCCCCCGCAGGCGTACGAGGGGGCCCTGGACGAGCTGGTCCTCCTGGGTTATGCCGAGGGTCTGCTCCTCCGGAACGGCCGACTCGTGCCCGCCGTGCGTGCAGCGGTGCGGTCGTCCCTCACGCATCGGTGGGGGGACGCGAACGGCGCCACACTGGCCGAGGAGATCACCAGGGGCTGTCTCGAGGAGGACGGCTCCGTCGAGCTCCTGCTCGACGGGGTGCGGGACCCACGCGTGGGTGACGCCATCGCCGCCCGTGCCGACCAGATCGCGGATCACAGACCGGACCACGCCAGCCGGCTGTACGGGGCCGCCCTCCGAGCGGGAGCGAACCCTTCGGATCTGGCGCAGCGTCGGGCACGCGCAGCCTGGGCGGTCGGCGACCTCGCGCAGGCGGGCCTATTGGTGGACGAGGCGATCGAGCACTCGGGCTCTCGTGCAGACGCCGAGCTGGTCGACATCGCCGCGTCCGTCCTGGCGGCCAGAGACATGATGGGCATGGCCGCCAACGTCTACGGAACACGCACCTACGAGGGTGCGACAGCCGTCCGAGCGGAGGTCGCACGGATCGGCAGCGGCCACCCGGAGCCCGGACGCGACCCGGCTGAGTTGCCGGCCGACCAGGGGGTGAGCTCACAACTCGACGTCGCGCTGTATCTCCTCGACCGGGGTCTGCGCTCCTCCCTGAGCCAGGCCCCCTCGCCGACCGCGCTCAGCGATCTGGTGCGGGCCTCGGAGCTCTACACCGCATCAGGAACAGCCTCTCCCATACCGGAACTGCCCGCCGTGATCGCGGCGTCGGTCGCCATGGGTATGGGCGACCTGGCCACGGCGTGCCAGGTCCTTGATGACGCGGTATCAGGTGGGCAGGGCCAGCAGTGGGCGCGTCGCAGGCTGTTGCTCTGGCAGGGCTTGGCGGCCATCCAGGCAGAACGGCCCGACGCTGCCCGACGGGCATACACCCTGGCGCAGCAGGAGCCCACACCCCTCGGCGCCCGCGACGCTCGGCTCGGGCACATCCTGCAGGTCACCCTCGCTCGACGCTTCGGGGACCTTGCGGCGTTGCAGGCATCCTGGGCCGGCATCCGTGGTGCCGTGGCCCACCCGGATGTGGACCTGTACACGATCTTCCCTCTCGCGACGTTGATGGGGGCGGCGGCACGTCTGGGCGACTCGACCACGCTCGCAGCCCATGTGCAGCTCGGTCTCGACCTGCTCCATCGCCTGGGTTCACCGCCGCTGTGGTCCACCCACCTCTGGTGGGCCGGCATCCAGCAAGGGATCCTGCTCAACACCCCGGATGCCCTGGCACCTTTCGCCAAGGCGTTGGTGGGGGCGGCGGACCGTAGTCCGCTGGCCGCCACGATGGCCGGCGCAGGCAGTGTCTGGGTCCAGGTCCTCGCGGGCAAGGTCGACGCCGACGCGGTCGAGGACGCCGCTCGGTCCCTCGGCTCCGCGGGACTGGCGTGGGATGGCGGCCGCCTCGCCGCGCACGGGGCGCGACGAACCACGGACCGGCGAGTCGCCGCCCGCTTGCTGTCCTGTGCCCGCGACCTCCACCCCAAGGAGAGCACCTCCGGTGCGGCGACTCCCGACGGGCCTGCCCGCGTCGCGCCCACCGGCGCAGACTCGGAGCTCAGCGAACGTGAGCGCGAAGTCGCCCGCCTCATCCTCAAGGGCAAGACATACGTCGAGATCGGTGAGGCGATCTTCATCTCTCCCCGCACGGTCGAGCACCATGTGGCGCACATGCGACGCCGACTCGAGGCCGGCTCGCGGTCCGACCTCATCGCGAAGCTGCGACTCGCGCTCGACTCGACCCAGGACACCGTCCTCGAATCCCCTAACCGAGGGGTGCGGGTATAGGTGAAAACCCCGATGTACGCACCGATCGCGGCTCCTAGCCTGAAACCAGCCCCAGCCGACTTCCATACACGACGACCCAAGAACGCCTGAGCAGGAGAGACGGATATGACGACACCGATGGCGACGATCGCCGATGCACTGATCGAGTTCATCCTGAGTCTCCTGGGGGATCCGGACGCGGCCGCTGCGTTCGCTGAAGACCCCGAGGGCTCCTTCGAGGCGGCGGGGCTTGGCGACATCTGCGCGGCCGACGTGCGCAGCGTCGCGCCCGTGGTGATCGACCGGCCGGAGGTCATCTCCGTCTCCCCGCCGGATGTCACCGTGCACACCCCGCCGACGATCATCGTGCGCCCTCACCCCTATCCCGAGGAGCCCAAGCACGAGCTGATCCGGGAGATCGCGAACATCGTCAACAACTTCTCCGTCGACAACAGGGCCACCATCCTCGACCAGTCGGTCAACCAGTCGATCTGGGCCGAGGGTGACGTCACCCAGCTCTTCGACCAGGACGCCGTGGTGGCCGCCGGCGACGACTCCCTGGCGGGCGGGGAGAACGTCGACGTCGACAACTCGACCACGGACATCGAGGCCGGTGACATCTCGATCGGCAACACGGACACCGACGTGGAGATCGAGGACTCCTTCAACGACGAGTCGGTCGATGTCGACCTCGAGCTCGAGGCCGACGTCGAGGGCTCCGCCAACGACCAGTCGAGCACGGTGAACCAGGATGTGAGCGTCGAGGACTCCTTCACGCAGTCGACCGAGACGACCATCGAGGGGTCGACCGTCGTGAATGCTCCGTCGTCCACGCCGCAGGTCGAGGAGACGGCCGCCCCCGCCGACGCGTCGGTGCAGGAGGTCGCGGACTACGCCGCCGAGACGGCATCGGACGGTTCGCTCGACACTGTCGACACGATGTCGGAGACCCCGGACTACACCGACGAGACGCTGATCGAGGAGCAGCCGCTCGATGCAGAGTTCGACGACCAGCCGTAGCATCGAGTCCGCATCCCCGGATGCGGCGATCCGTCAGCTCGTCGCGCGACCGTCATCGAAGGAAGAGCCAGTCTTGGAGCAGCCCTCGGAACGTCCTCCGCGTCCACCGCTGGAGAGTCCGAACCAACCCCCGGTGGTGATCAAGCAGCCACCACCGTTCTCGGTGCGGCTCGCGCAGTTCCTGTGGGTGCTGAGCTTCCTTGTCGGCACAGTGGCCGTCGGCTTCCTGGTCGCCATTCGGGAGGACCAGCTCCCGGTGATCGCGGACGCCGTCAGAGAGGTCAACGCCACGCGGGCCGAGGAGACCTACGGTTCGGCCGCTGACATCGTCTACTGGTCGGCGTTCGGGGTCATGGTGACGCTGCTGCTCGTCCAGATCACCCTGCTGGTCTCGTTCATGAACCGCCGCAGGGGCACCAGGTGGTGGCAGTTCGGGACCGTGGCGGTCCAGTTCCTGCTGTTCCTCGTCATCGCCGAGCTCGTGGCGCGCGGTGACCAGGGAGTCTCGTTACGGCAGCTGCTGACCGCGCAGGTCGGCCTGGCCCTGCTGGCCATGCTCACGAGCGTCTTCCCCGGTGCTATCGCCTGGACCGCGCGACAGCACGACATCCGGCGTGGCCCGATCGTCAGTGTCAGTGGCACGGAGCTCTGAGCCGTCAGCCGAACCGGGCACGGAGTGCGTGTGCTCCTCCCGCGCCCGCAAGCCCTCGTGAAGCTCCTCGAGGGTCCTGATCACCACCTCATGAGCCTCGACCGCTCGGCGGTCGTTCGCCGGATCGTGTGAACCGGCCCGCCATCCGTCGAGCCGCTCGACCAGATGCTGCCGCAGGTGGGGGTGCTCCGCGCCGGCGTCCATGCCGAGGCGATGGTGCACCGCCACTCCGTGGCCGCCGACGATCCTGATCGCCTCATCCTCTCGTGCTCCGAGACCCAGACCCTCGATCCGGGCCGTGGAGAGGACAGTCAGCTCGTCCAGCTGGTGCAGCCGCAGGTGGATGCGCTCGATGCCCTCCTCCAGCTCGGAGGCGCCCTCCACCGGGTGCTGGTGGAGCAGGACCCTGAGGCTCTCGATGATCCCGTGCGCCTTGAGCGTGACCGTCCGGCCGACGAACTGGTCGTCGACGAACTGCACAAGATCATCCAAGCCGCTCTGACGGGTCATCTCCGACGCGAGGGCCGGAGCGTCCGAGACTCCCGTTCTGATCAGCGAGGCGGCGAGGCGGACTCCGAAGATGCCGAAGCGGGACACCAGCTCTCGGCGCTCGTCCGTTCCCAGGGTCGTGATGCCCGTCAGTCGGACGAAGCGGTCGGCCGAGACCAGCAGAGCCTCCCTGTCGTCCCGAGCCAGACCCGCGAGCTCGCGCAGGCCCACGAACTCCGCCTGACGCAAGGTTCGAGCCCCTTCGGCGAGGAGTCCTGCCACCGGGAAGACGCCGAGGGCCAGGGCCCGCAGGTGCTCGTCCAGCTCATAGCGGCGGGCGACCTTCCGCGCAGACAGGAGGGAGTCGATCCGGCCCGATCCGATCTCGTCCGCTCGCGACAGCACGGCGATGGCATTGACCGTCCTCGAAGATCCTGCGGCCGTGTCACGGAAGGCCGCGAGGAAGCGCATGTCCGCCGGGTGGAGACGGCGAAGGAGGTAGATGATGGCGTCGGCAGCGGGTGCAGCCTCGTCCGGGGCGAGGAAGCCGGTGGCGCGTGCGGTCGTCGTCGGCGAGAGCGAGGCGATGCCCGGGGTGTCGATCAGGACCACCCTCTTCAGGGCCGGGGCCGGCCAGCCGACCTCGACCCTGTCGACGTCGTCGACCGGGAGGTTCAGCTCGAAGGCGAGCTGGCCGCTTGTGGACCGGCGGATAGGGAGCCGGGTGGTTGTGCCATCCCGTGCAACGGCGGTGACCGATCGGGTCGTGGCGTGCCGGTACCACGTGACGAGGCGAGTGCACTCGCCGGCGTCCGTTGCAGCGACACGCTCACCGACGATCGCGTTGAGCAGGGTGGACTTGCCCGCCTTGACCATGCCAGCGATCGCCAACCGCAGCGGCTCCGCGAGACGGCGCTCGAGCTCGGCCAGCTGCGCAGGAGGATCGCCTCCATAGAGTGCGCGGGCGGTCACCAGGAGGTCGCGGACGGCGACCTCGATGGGGGCGCTCATCGGACGACAACATCCTTGGCCGTCGCCGGCGG
>JBAUUB010000355.1:0-3816 GCA_049582485.1 Dermatophilaceae bacterium | reverse complement strand
GCCTCGGCCAACGCCCTGGGATCGGCGAGCGGCAGGTACTGTCCGAAGCGCACGGTCACCGTGTCGTCCGTGCCGACCTCGACACGGCTGACCGCACCCTCGACCATGAGGGCAGGTGCAGCGAAGGCCTGCACGATGTCGGCGGGCAGTGCGAGCAGTCCGAACGTCTGGGCGGTGACGGTGATGCTCGCTCGTCGTGACGCTGCCGCCCCAGACGAGGAAGCCGTCCGTCCAGCCGTGCGACGACATCTGCATCGCGTCGACGCTGTCCGAGCGCTGCGCCGTGCCGGTCGTGGTCACGAAGTCCGACTCCAGAACGTCGCTCTCGCCGTGGTTCTGGGTCCAGTCGAACTCGGTGAGCCCACCGAGGGTCGATGCGAAGCCCTCGGCCTCGAGTCGGCGCCCGTCGATCCCGTCCCGGATCCACTAGAACCCCACATACGTGACCATGGTCATGCCCTTCCGTTGGTTCCCCATCGCGGTGATGGCTACCTGAGACGAGCGACGGAAGCGACGAAAGATACGAGCGCGTCGACGCGGGCGGTGCGCGGCAGCGTGGAGCGGATCAGAACAGGTGCGGCAGGGGCCAGGTCTGACCCGTGGCGCTGTCGACGAGGGCTGCCGTGTCGACCCGGACCCTCAGGGGCACGGTGTCCGAGACCATCCTCACGACCGTGGGCAACTGCGCTCCGTGGGCCCGGGTGACGACCGAGACGTGCGGTATCCAGTCTCCCGGGCGGTAGTGGCGGTGCAGCTCGGCGCCTGTCGTCTCCACGGCGGTGACCGCGGCGGACTGGCGCACCCCCAGGTCCGGGGTGATCGCTGGGGCCAGGGCCACCCGGCCCCGGGAGAAGGCGATCGCGCCGTGGACGGTCAAGGAGAAGGGATCGGCCGGCGGGAGTGAGCTCAGCACGGCCTGGACGCGAGGCAGGTCCCACTGGCGAAGCACGGCGTAGGACAGATGCGGATGATGGCGGCGGTGGGTGTGGGTGGCCAGCGTTGCGATCCCGACCTCCTCGAGACGCGACCAGAGCTCCCGCACGCGCAGATCCGAATGGGCATCGAAGAGGAGGCAGACGGCCAGAGCCACGTTCCCATCATCCTCGCGCGCCGATCGGTGCGCCCGGGACCCGTCGCGGGTCCAGCAGATCGGCGGAGATCGCGAAATCCAGGCAACCGGCGGTGGCGCGTGCCTGCGCCACCACGGACCGGCACCCGGCGAGATAGTCATCGCGAGCCGAGACATCCACGAACAACGCACCGGCGACAACGATCGCGTGGTCAGGCTACTGCGACCGCGTCCGGCCGCCAGTCCTCGCTGAGCTTCTGCGCGAGCATCACGATGATGCCGGGTTGCCGAGGCCGACCGCAGTGTCGGTCCACTCCCCACTGACGGTGTCGCGTCCGAGAACGGTGCAACGCCGAAACCGATTGCCTGATCGGTGGC
The DNA here is from genome assembly GCA_049582485.1 of Dermatophilaceae bacterium. Lineage (GTDB taxonomy): Bacteria > Actinomycetota > Actinomycetes > Actinomycetales > Dermatophilaceae > F2B08. Next base: position 2,369 of record JBAUUB010000355.1, on the reverse strand, counting down.
CGCGCCTGGACAATTGCCTGACTTCGTGGTGAGGAGAGGTCATGATCAAGCGGGTCTGGCGTGGCTGGACGAGTGTGGACAACGCGGACGAGTACGAACGCCTGCTGAACACGACGGTCGTTCCCGGCATCACGGCTCGGCGGATCGCGGGCCACCGTCGCACCGAGATCCTGAGAGAACGAGAGGCGTCGGGGTCGGAGGTCCAGTTCATGACGATCATGACGTTCGACGACTGGGATGCCGTGCGGGAGTTCGCCGGCGGAGACGGGCACGGCAGCGTCGTCCCCGCGGAGGCGCGCGCCCTGCTGTCGCGCTTCGATGAGCACTCCGCACACCTGGACGTCGTGGGCGACCACCCGGCAACCGGCGGCCACGGTGGCGTCGAACCCACTCAATGAGGCACTACACCGGCACTGCCCCACGGCACGCGCGGGTGAACGGATCTGCCGCGGCTCCCTGTTTACGTGCCGCTCGGGAAGCGAGATCCTGACGGCGTGTACATGAGGGTGTGGCAGTACGAAGTCCGTGCGGGTCGCGAGGCCGAGTTCGAGCGCGTCTACGCCGACGACGGGCCATGGGCCCACCTGTTCGCACGATCGGACGGCTTCCTCGGCACCGAGCTGTTTCGCAGTGTCGCCGGTCCCAGGACATTCCTGACGGTCGACCGCTTCGCCCGCGTGGAGGACTTCACCTGGGTGCTCGCGCAGCACGGCGATAGCTATGCCGAGCTGGACGACATGGCGGCGACGCTGACCTCGAGCGAGCAGGAGATCGCCACGGTCACTCGGCCCTAGCCGTCGGGGATGCTTCCTCAGCGGGCCCCACGCGTGAGCCACGCCGGGTCGGATGTCGACGACCGGCCCGCGCATACTCGCGCTGCGCACCGTCAGCCTGCGCCACCTCGGCCCGACCTCGAGCAGTAGCAGCTCCTCGAGCTCGTCGTCACCTGGGTCGCCGCAGGACTACGAGCACCCTCCGCACCAGGACGCCACGATTAGGACCGGTCCAGGGCCACCCGGGCGATGATGTCCGCCAGCTCGACCGGTGTGCTCCACATGGGCCAATGACCGGTCGGCACGTCGACGAGGGTCATCCGGCGATGCTGCAGAAGGCCCGCGAGGAAGGGCAGCCCCTGTTCGGCGTAGGAACGGTAGTCAGCCGCCGAGTAGGCGGTGCACACGACCGTTCCCGGCACGTCGAGGCGCCGCTCGTCGGCCAGCGTGGCGGCCTCGCGCATCACTCCCGCAGGCTCGGGCACCGCCCGCTCCCGGAAGGTCGCCAGCTGCTCCTCGCTCAGCCCGGCCATGGAGCCCTGTTCGAGCTCCTCGTCGTACTGAGCGGACAACGGATACTCGACACCGACGACGTCCGGGTCCATGGCGTACCCGTCGACGACCGGTGCGGTGTCGACCCACACGACATGGTCGATCTCGGTGACGTGCCGATCCACGGCAACGGTGGCTGGAATCGCCGCACCGCTGTGCGCCACGAGGACGGTGCGCGACCCGTCGGGTGCCGCCGCGAGAGCCTGCTCGATCGCCGCGATGTGGTCCTCCAGATGCACCGAGCCGCGATCCGGATGGTCGGGTTCGAGACCGGGCAGCGTCAGGGCCACCGCGGCCACGCCCTGCTCCTCCAGACGGGAGCGGACCTCATCCCAGGCCCATCCGCCGAGCCAGAACCCCGGAACCAGGACGACGTACGAAGAGGCACTGTCGCTGTCGCTGTCGGAACCGTTCATCTCGTCAGTATGCCTCCTCCGCTGTCGGTTCGAGCTCGAGTGGCTCGCCGAGCAGCCAGTGGCGGAACCATGCGAGGTTCTGGTGCAGGACGGCGTGGTTCTCGCGGGGTCGGGTGATCGGGTGCTCGAACTCGGGATAGAGGAACATCTCGACGGGCACCTCGCGCTCGCGCAGCCCGCGGTACAGCTCCATGGCGTTCGAGAGCGGCACACGCCGGTCCTTGCCCCCGTGCTGGATCAGCATAGGGGTGCGGGCACGACCGATCGCGGCGATCGGGGACGACGCGACGAGGGCCGAGCGGTCCTCACCGAAAAGGTCGACGCCGAGGAAGTCGCGGGTGAAGTCCGGGACGTCGTTGCTGATCGCGTAGGTGTACCAGTCGGAGACTCCTGCTCCGACGCTGACGGCGGCGAACCGATCGGAGTGCAGGGCGGCGAAGGCGGAGATGTAGCCGCCCTGGGACCAGCCCATGGATCCGACGCGGGCGAGGTCGACCCAGCCGAGGGCGTCGAGGTGGTCGATGGCGCTCTCGAGGTCCCACAGGTCACCCACTCCGAGGTTGCCGACGTTGAGCTCCTGGAATTCCAGCCCCCTCCCGAGCGAGCCTCGGTAGTTCGGGTGCAGCAC
>JBAUUB010000354.1:0-9903 GCA_049582485.1 Dermatophilaceae bacterium | reverse complement strand
ACCTGCGCTCCACCCTGCGCCGCTCGATGGCGACGGGCGGGATCCCGATGCGCCCCGCATACCGGCACCGCCCGCCGCACAAGCCGGACCTCGTCGTGCTCGCCGACTTCTCGTCCTCGGTCGCGGGCTTCAGCCGCTTCACGATCCTGCTGCTGCAGGCGCTGCACGCGCAGTTCAACCGGGTGCGGATCTTCGGCTTCGTCAACGTGTGCGCCGAGCTGACCGAGCTGTTCACGTCCGCACCACCGGGGACCGACCTCACCGACGAGGTGCGGGACGTGCGTGAGATGACGCGCTGGCACCGCAGCTCCGACTACGGCTCGGCCTTCGCCGACTTCGCCGAGCACCACCTCGACGCCGTCACGCCGCGCACGACCGTGCTCATCCTCGGTGACGCCAGGAGCAACCACACCGACCCGCGCACCGACGCCCTGCACGCCATCGCCGAGCGGGCCCGCGCCGTCGTGTGGCTCAACCCGGAGCCGGCCCGGTCATGGGGCAGCGGCGACAGCGAGTCGGCGACGTACGGGCGGATCGTCGACATGCACGAGTGCGCGACGATCGCCCACCTGCGCCAGGTGGTGGGCCGCCTGCTCCCGGTCTAGTACCCCCCGCCGCGGCGCAGACTGCGCTCGAGACGCCGCCGCTCGCGCCAGGACAGGTCCTCGACGCGGCGCGGGGGCCGGCTGGCCCAGTAGGCCAGGATGCCGAGGATGAGGACCCCGAACAGTCCGAGGAGCAGGCCGGCCAGCATGCCTCCAGGGTAGGCCGCGTCCAGGCTCGCGGTCAGCCCTCGTGTGGACTCAGGTCGACGATGGCCGCGTTACCCCAGCGGTCGACCCGCACCGTCGCGATGGCGTCCTGGTCGCGCACACTCTGCTCGAGGTCGAGGGCCGCGCTCTGTCCGACGAACCAGCTCTCGATCCCGCACTCCAGCCGCCAACCGCTGTCGTCGCAGCGCAGGAACAGCCCGTCAGGTTCGCTGCGCTGGATGGGTCCGCCCACCCACACATCACCCTCCTGCCGGAGTGCCACGTATGCGGTGCCCCGGTCGTCGGAGTCACTCCCCTCGAAGGCGGGGTCGGGAAGGTCGGGGTAGTCGAGGTCGACGTAGGCGCCCCGGAAGGGGTCGATGGGGTCCACCGGACCGACCCGCAGCATGACCTCGGTGCCGGAGACGCGTGGGGACAGCTGCGGCAGGACGGCGATGAGAGTGAGGACGAGCTGGACGACGACCACAGCGGCGAGGAGCAGCCAGCCCCGCCTGCCCGGACCACGACTCTCGCCCTCGCCACGTGCGCGCGGCGGCTCGACGGGCTGCTGGCTGGTGGTCGTCATGACCGTACCTCCGATCCGATCCTGCGACGGGCCCGTTCGGCGACCACGCCGGTGATGAGCATGACGACGCCGACGGCGATGAAGAGCGTGGCGCCGGAGATGATCGGGGCGAACACGGCGAAGCTCTGGAACGTCGTGAAGACGACGACCCCCACCGTCGCCACCGCCGACACGACGGGCAGGCCGCGCCGGGCGCCGACGACGGCCCACCCGCCCGCGACGACGAGGAAGACAAGGATGGCCAGTCCCGTCCGCAGCCACATCGCGACCGAGAGCTCATCGGGAACCATGGCGTCGTCGTAGGTCATCGGCCGCCACAGGCTCATCACCAGCCCGAGCACGAGGGCACCGACCGCGAGGCCGAGCTCGATCTGTTCGTCGCGCGAGGACCTCCACAGTGCGGCGGCCGCCAGGCCCAGGGCCAGGACGATGCCCGCGGTCAGCCCCTCGCTCCACTCGTCCCCGTCGCCGGAGTACGGGACGGCTGCCGCGAAGACACCGATGAGGGACATGACGGCGCCCAGAGTGAGCCACAGCCGACCGAAGCCACGCCAGGCCGGCGGGTGGAGCACGGCCAGCGAGACACTGGCCACCGACGCGAGGAGCACCGCCCCGGTGAAGGTCACGATGCCGCCGCCCGCGTCCATGACCTGCCAGACGTACCAGACCGCGAGGACCGTGATCCCGACGAAGCCGGCGGCACGGGAGCGGCGGGCATACGCATACAGGAGCGCACCGAGGCCCCACGCGAGCAGGAGGTGCGGGCGGTAGGCGGGCACCTGCAGACTCTGCGCGGCCTGGAAGACCACCGCACCGGCGGTGATCGCCGTCAGCAGACGGAGCGCGGCGCTGACCAGGTCGCGGGTCAGCTCGGCCGCGACCGCGAGGCCGAGCCACAGGACCACCACGAGGAGGAAGCGAACCAGCGGGGACAGCTCGTCCACGTTGGCGGCGACCAGCCAGATCAGGCCGATCCCGACGAACACCGCGCCGAGCCCGAGGATGACGCGGACCGGAGTGATCCGGCGTCCGGTCTCGGCCGTGACGACATAACGGTCGGCGATCGCCGCGGCGGCATCGGGGGTCAGGAGTCCGTCGCGCTCCCACTCACGGAGCTCACCGGTGAGCCACCGGTGTCGCTCCGCGGTGGTCGGGACAGGTGATGGTGACGGCGACGCTACGCTCATGCATCCAGTCAAGCGCTCCCGACGCCGTCCTGTCCTGAGTGCGGCTACTCATCAGTGCGTGGGGCGCCGAGGCGCGGTACTCGTGGGGGCGCCGAGGCGCGGTACTACGGTCGGGTCATGACAACGGAACCCATGTCCCCGGCGCCCATACCGTCGGCCGCACCGGCAGCCGCCGCCGACGCCGACGCAGTCCCCCGCTCGGATGCCAGGTCCGAGCACCGGCCCCCGGCCGGCTCGTCCCGGCGTGACCGGTGGAGCGGTCCCGACGGCGAGCTCGGCTACGAGGCCGTGGCCCGCTGGACGGTGCTGCGGGAGGCCGACGAGCCGGTCGCCGAGATGTTCTCGGTGAGCTATCTCGCGGGAGAGGAGGACTCGGAGCCGGACCTCGACCGGCCGGTCACCTTCGTCTTCAACGGCGGCCCGGGAGCGTCCAGCGCCTACCTGCACCTCGGCGCCCTCGGTCCGCAGCGGGTCGCCTTCGACGACGACGGCACGGCGCCCCCTCCGCCATCGCGGCTGGTCCCCAACGAGGAGTCCTGGCTCGGCTTCTCCGACCTGGTGTTCATCGACCCGATCGGCACCGGGTTCAGCCGGCTCATCAAACCGGAGCCGATCGACGGCAAGGGCGCCGGTGAGGAGAAGGCCGCTGCCGGAGCGGAGGCGGAGAAGAAGGCGAAGCGGTTCTTCGCCTTCCAACGCGATCTGGACTCGATCGGCGAGTTCATCCGCCGGTGGCTGACCGCCCACAACCGCTGGGCGTCACCGGTGTTCATCGCCGGCGAGAGCTACGGCGGGTACCGCGTCGCGCGGCTGGCCCGGATGCTCCCGGAGAAGTACGGCGTCGGCCTCAACGGGGTCGTGATCATCAGCCCCGCCCTCGAGTTCTCGCTGCTCGTCCCCGGCGACTACGACATCGCCGCGTGGGTGGACCTGCTGCCGACGATGGCCGGGGCCGCTCACCACCACGGTCTGGGCAGGGCACTGCCGGCGGAGGCGAGCCTCGAGGAGGTCCTCGCGGCGGCCGAGGGGTTCGCCACCGGCGACTACGTCGCCTTCCTCACCCAAGGGGCGTCGATGCCCGCCGACCGGCGACAGGAGGTGCTCCGGCGCGTCGCTGACCTGACCGGCCTGGACGGCGAGCTGGTCGAGCGGGCCGAGGGTCGCATACCCATCCATCGCTTCGTCCGTGAGCTGCGTGCCGCCGACGCCGAGGTCGTGGGCCTCTATGACGCGAGCATGGTCTCGGCCAACCCGTTCCCCGACCGCGACGGCATGACCTGGCCCGACCCGACCCTCTCCGGTATCGAGCGGATCTTCGCCGCCGGGGCCAACCAGCAGATCCGCGGCCTCATCGGGGTCGACACCGACCGCGAGTACCTGCTCCTCTCCCACGAGGTCAACCAGTCGTGGGCCGAGGACGGCGAGAAGCCGTGGGCCGCACCCCCGCAGGGCGCCGTCGACGACCTGCGCTACGCGCTGGCGCTGAGCCCCCACACGCGGTACTTCCTCTGCCACGGCCGCTTCGACCTCGTCACGCCGTACCACTCGAGCGACCGGCTGGTGAACCTCATGCGGCTGCGGGAGAGCGACACCGACCGGTTCACGACCCGGCACTACCCGGGTGGGCACATGTTCTACACCTGGGCCGACTCCCGGCGGGAGTTCCGTGACGCCATGGTCCGGTTCTACCGGTCGGCGACCGGGGAGCCCGCCGCGGTGACGACGTAGGTTGGTGACATGAAGATCCCGCCAGTCCTCGAGGACCTGCTCACCCGGCTCCCGCTGAGCAACCGGCTGCCCGGGGTCCCCGGGGAGCGGGTGCTCCTCGAGCTCGACCTGGGTCGCGGCCTGGCCGAGGCGGCACCGAGCAACCCGATCGAGGCGATCCGGGCGCTGCGAACACCGCAGCTGCGCACGCTCGTCGAGCACCTACGCCGGGCCGGGACCGACGACTCCGTCGTGGGCCTGATCGGCGTCGTCCACGGGAGTGGACTCACGCTCGCCCAGTCCGACGAGCTGCGCGCCGCGGTCCGCTCCTTCCGAGCCACGGGCAAGCCCACCCTCGCCTTCAGCCCGGCGTTCGGCGAGCTCGGCGACGGCAGCGTCGGCTACCACCTGGCGACCGCGTTCGAGGAGATCTGGCTCCAGCCGGCATCCGGCCTGGGACTGACCGGGTTCACCGCCGGCGCCACGTTCGTGCGCGGCACCCTCGACAAGCTCGGTGTCCAGCCGGAGTTCGGTCAGCGACATGAGTACAAGAGCGCCGCCGACACCTTCCTGCGCACCGGGATGACCACGCCGCACCGCGAGATGGTCGGCCGGCTCGTCGAGTCGGTGACCGAGCAGCTCGTCTCCGCGGTCGCGGCCGACCGCGGTGTCACCGGCGACGTCGTGCGCTCCGCACTCGACGACGCACCGCTCACCGCGGAGGATGCGCTCGAGCGGGGCCTCATCGACCACATCGGCTACCGCGACGAGGCCTATGCCGCGATGCGGGAGCGGGTCGGGCCGGCGGAGTCCACGCTGCGCTTCGTCGAGCGCCACGGCGTCGGCCGTTTCGACGTCCTGCTCCAGCAGCTGCCCAGGCCGTCGGCCAAACCGCGCATCGCGGTCATCGAGGCGGTCGGCGGCATCCAGGTCGGCCACGCCCAGCCTGGACCGGGTGGACGGCGAGTCGGCTCGGACACGATCGGCGCGGCTCTGCGAGCCGCCGCCAAGGACAAGGACGTCGCCGGGGTCGTGCTGCGGGTCGACAGTCCCGGCGGTTCGGCGGTGGCGTCCGACTCGATCCGGCGGGACGTCCTCCAGGTTCGGGCCGCGGGGACCCCGGTCGTCGCCTCGATGGCCTCCGTCGCCGCGTCCGGCGGCTACTACATCGCCATGCCGTGCGACCGGGTCGTCGCCGCCCCCGGCACCATCACGGGCTCGATCGGCGTCCTCGCCGGCAAGCTCGTCGTGCGGGACGCGCTGGCCAGGATCGGGCTCAACCGCGAGCTCATCGCCGGGTCCCCCCGGGCCGCGATGCTCTCCGCGCAGGCGCCCTTCGACGAGGACGAGTGGGCCGTCCTCGACGCCTGGCTGGACCGGATCTACGACGACTTCACCGCGAAGGCGGCGGCTGACCGGGCCATGCCGGTCGAGGACCTCCGGGCGGTGGCCAAGGGCCGGGTCTGGACCGGCGCGGACGCCCTCGAGCGGGGGCTGGTCGACCGCCTGGGCGGGTTCGGCGACGCGGTCGCGGAGGTCTGCTCCCTGATCGGAGCCGACGTCGACGAGGTCCAGGTTCTCCCCTTCCCGAAGCCGCACCCGCTGGCGGCCCTGCAGCCACCGGAGAGCTCCGAGTCGGTGAGCGCGGCCGCCGCCGGTGCGCCCGCTGAGGGGCCGCTGTCGTGGCAGCTGCTCGTCGACGGTCTGCAGCGCGTGACCGGGTGGCAGGCCCCCGGCGTGCTCAGCCTGCCGCCGGTGCACCTGCCGGGGCTGTTGCCGCCCCGGTGGTGAGTTCGGTCGCCTGACACAGGTACGGCCGACCACCCGGAAGGGGGGTGTCCGGCCGCGTTCGGGGTGGTTGCACACTGACGGCATGACCAGGTCCCGCGACAAGGCCGCCACCTCCTCCGGAGTCGTGCTGGCGGTGCTGGCGTCCAGCCAGTTCCTGATGACCCTCGACAGCTCCGTCATGAACGTGTCGATGTCACAGGTCGCCGAGGATCTCGGAACCCCGATCACCGGGATCCAGACCGCGATCACCCTGTACACGCTCGTCATGGCGAGCCTGATGATCACCGGCGGCAAGGTGGGGTCGGTGCTCGGCCGTCGTCGGGCCTTCGCGATCGGCCTTGTCGTGTACGGCTCCGGGTCCCTGGTCACCGCCCTGGCCCCCAACCTCACCGTCCTGTTGATCGGCTGGTCGCTGCTCGAGGGCATCGGGGCCGCACTCATCATGCCGGCGATCGTCGCTCTCGTCGCCGGCAACTTCGCGCCCGAGAAGCGGGCGGGCGCATACGGTCTCGTCGCGGCGGCCGGCGCCATGGCCATCGCAGCGGGCCCCCTCATCGGCGGGGCGGTCACGACGTTCGCTTCCTGACGCTATGTCTTCGCCGGCGAGGTGATCGTCGTCGTGCTGATCCTGGCGCTCATGCGGCGCATCGCCGACGTGCCGCGGTCCCCCGTGCAGCTCGACCTGGTCGGATCCGCGCTTTCGGTCGTGGGCCTGGCGACCGTCGTTTTCGGTGTGCTGCGCTCCGCGGAGTGGGGATGGGTCACCCCCCGCCCGGGAGGACCGGAGATCCTCGGAGCATCCCCGGTGATCTTCCTCATCGCCGCAGGTCTGGCCACCCTCTACGTGTTCGCCCTGTGGGAGAGGCGGCTGGCCGAGACCGGTCGCGAACCGCTGTTGCCGCCGGACCTGCTGCAGACGGTGCAGCTGCGGGTGGGCGTCGTCATGTTCTTCGCGCAGTTCCTCATCCAGGCGGGTGTCTTCTTCGCCCTCCCGCTCTTCCTGACCATCGTGCTCGAGCTCAGCGCGCTCGAGACCGGCCTGCGGGTGTTCCCGCTCTCCGTCGCGCTGCTCGTGACCGCGGCCGGCATCCCCAAGGTGCTCCCCGGCGCCAGCCCCCGACGGGTGGTGCGGGTCGGGCTCGTGGCGCTCGCCATCGGAACCGGGGTCCTCGTCGCCGGGATGAACCCCGGCGCCGACGCCGGAGTCGTCGCGATCCCGATGCTGCTCATCGGAGCGGGGCTCGGCGCCCTGGCCTCGCAGCTCGGCGCGGTGACGGTCTCGGCCGTGCCCGACGAGCGCAGCCCCGACGTCGGCGGACTGCAGAACACCGCCACGTCCCTGGGCGCCTCCCTGGGCACCGCCCTGATCGGCTCCATCCTGATCGCGTCGCTGTCCGCGTCGGCGATCGCGGGTCTGCAGGACTCGCCGGAGGTCTCGGACCAGATCGCGGAGCAGGCGACGGTCCAGCTGGCCTCGAGCGTTCCCTTCGTCTCGGATCCGCAGCTCGAGGCGACGCTCGGCGAGCTCGGCATCACCGGAGCCGAGGCGGCCGCCATCGTCGAGGTCAACGATGCCGCGCGGTTCGACGGCCTGCGGGCCGCGTTCGCCGCCGCCACCCTGATCACCCTGGCAACGCTGTTCTTCACCGGGCCACTCCCCACCACCGCCGTGGGGCGGCGGGAGGAGTCCGATGAGTCCGAGCACCCGGGCGGATCCGGCGCCTCGACCATGGACCGGGGGCAGCCGCCGACCTGAGTTCCGCGGACGGTGGTCGAGCCACCGGGTGTGTCGAGACTCACGGTGGGGAAGTGGGGCGTCGTCCATCGCCTGGTGAGGGGTCGGCGAGGGCCCCTGACCTGCGCCTTCACGGACCTCGGACCGCAGCGGTATGCGGTGGCCGGCCACCGCATACCGGAACGTCGGACGTGCCCCGCCAGGGGGTGAGGGCTACCGATAGCATTCGGGCCATGGCCATCAGCAAAGTCCTCATCGCCAACCGCGGCGAGATCGCCGTCCGCATCGCCAGAGCCTGCAAGGACCACGGAATCGCCTCCGTGGCCGTCTATGCCGAGCCGGACCGGGACGCGCTGCACGTGGCCGTAGCCGACGAGGCCTACGCCCTCGGCGGGACCACCCCCGCAGACTCGTACCTGATGCAGGACAAGCTGATCGAGGTCGCCCACGAGGCCGGCGCGGACGCGATCCACCCCGGCTACGGGTTCCTCGCGGAGAACGGTGGGTTCGCCAAGAAGGTCATCGAGTCGGGCCTGGTCTGGATCGGTCCCGGCCCGGAGGCGATCGACGCCCTGGGCGACAAGGTCAAGGCGCGCCACATCGCCCTGAAGGCCAACGCCCCACTCGTCCCGGGCACCGCTGACCCGGTCGATGGACCCGACGAGATCATCGCCTTCGCGAAGGAGCACGGGCTGCCGGTTGCGATCAAGGCGGCATACGGCGGCGGCGGGCGTGGCCTCAAGGTCGCCCGGACGATCGAGGAGATCCCCGAGCTGTTCGACTCGGCGGTCCGCGAGGCCGTGACGGCGTTCGGGCGCGGCGAGTGCTTCGTCGAGCGCTTCCTCGACCAGCCGCGGCACGTCGAGACCCAGTGCCTGGCCGACCAGCACGGCAACGTCGTGGTGGTCTCGACCCGCGACTGCTCCCTCCAGCGCCGCAACCAGAAGCTCGTCGAGGAGGCCCCGGCGCCGTTCATCACCGAGGAGCAGCACACCGAGCTGCTGCGGGCCAGCAAGGCCATCCTCAAGGAGGCCGGCTACGTCGGCGCGGGCACCTGTGAGTTCCTCGTCGGACCCGCCGGCGACATCTCATTCCTCGAGGTCAACACCCGCCTGCAGGTGGAGCACCCGGTGACCGAGGAGGTCACCGGCATCGACCTCGTCCGCGAGATGTTCCGCATCGCCGACGGCGAGTCGCTCGACTACCCCGACCCCGAGCCGCATGCGCACTCGATCGAGTTCCGGATCAACGGCGAGGACGCCGGCCGCGGCTTCCTGCCCGCGCCCGGAACCGTCTCGAAGATGACCATCCCGCACGGCCCGGGCATCCGCTGGGACGCGGGGATCGTCGAGGGCGACGCCGTCGCCGGGGCGTTCGACTCGATGATCGCCAAGCTCATCGTCACCGGGCGGGATCGCACCCAGGCGCTCGAGCGCTCGCGCCGGGCGCTCGAGGAGCTCGTCATCGAGGGCATGCCGACGGTCGTGCCGTTCCACCGCGCCGCCGTCGCCGACCCGGCCTTCGCACCGGCCGACCCGGACCAGAAGTTCTCGGTGCACACCCGCTGGATCGAGGACGAGTTCGACAACACCATCGCTCCGTACGCCGGCCCGACGGGCGAGGCCGAGGAGGCCGAACCGCGGCAGACCATCGTCGTCGAGGTCGGCGGCAAGCGCCTCGAGGTGAGCGTGCCCGGCGGGCTCTCGTTCGGCGGCGGCGGCAACGGGGCCGGAGGCGGCCGCAAGAAGGCTCCGAAGCGCAGCGGCGGCGGCAAGTCCGGCGCGGCCGTGTCCGGAGACGCGGTGACCGCCCCGATGCAGGGCACCATCGTCAAGATCGCCGTCGAGGAGGGCCAAGAGGTCGCCGAGGGTGACCTCGTGCTCGTCCTCGAGGCGATGAAGATGGAGCAGCCGATCACCGCGCACAAGGCCGGCACCGTGACGGCGCTGTCGGCCTCCCCCGGCGAGACCGTCAACAGCGGCACGGTGCTCTGCGAGCTCAAGGACTGAGCGCGGCCGGCGCCGCACGGACCCCACGACCCCACGACCCCCGCACCCCAAGACCCCACGACCCCACGACCCCAGCACCCCAGCGCCCCAAGACCTGGGGTCGGGGTTCCCTCGGATGCGGTTCTGCAGCCGGAGG
>JBAUUB010000353.1:0-2115 GCA_049582485.1 Dermatophilaceae bacterium | reverse complement strand
GGTCCTCACCGACCTCGACACGGTGGGGCCGCACGCGAGCGACCTCGGCGACACCGACGTCGCCCGCGCGCTCGACGAGCTTCTGGGCAACTGGACGGCAGCCCGCGTCGAGCTCGTCGCCGGGCTGACCTCGCTGGCGTCGGCCGCGGGTGAGGCGGGTGCCGCATACCTGCGGGTCGAGGCCGAGACCGGGGCGACGTTCGGTGGTGTGCGTGGCTAGCGGAATGACCCTGAGCGGCTCGCTGGTGCCGGTGAGCGGCAGCACGTCCGGGATTCGCGCCATGGCGCAGGGGCTGCACCACCTCGCTCTACGGGTCGGTCTCGTGGGCGAGCGGCTCGCGGACCTGCGCACGGCCGCCCTGTGGGAGAGCCCGGCGGGGGACCGGTTCGCGACGGCGCTGGGGGTGCTGCCGCCCGCACTCGACCAGGTCCGCCACCGCTATCTCTCCGCGGCCGACGCACTGGATGAGTTCGCACTCCATCACCACGGGGCGGCCGAGGAGACCGAGCGCCATGCGATGGCGCACCGGGCCGCGCTCGACGACGTGCACGCCATCGAGGACGAGATCACGCGCGCGTCGGTCGAGCCGGGCGGGCAGGACCGTATCCCGGACCTGTATGCGCGCCAACGGTCCGCCATCGCGCGCGGCATCGCGGCCGAGGAGGCGTTCCGTGCAGGGTGGCGGCGGTTCGACGCAGCCGCCGAAGACTGCGCGGCTCGGCTGCGTGCGGCCGCGCAGGACGGGATCGTGGACACCGGCCGCTACGAGGCGCTGCGCAGGGTGCGGGCCCTGGCGCAGGACATGACGTGCGCGTTCGGCGTTGCGGGGACGCTCCCCACGCCGGTCAAGGCCTTCTCGACGGCGGCCTCCGGGATCGGGTCCGGAGTCGTCATGGCGGCCGACACCCTGCTCCTCCTCGGATATGACGAGGGATCCTGGTCGGCGCTGGTCGAGACCGCCGGGTGGAATGTCGCCGGCCGCGGGGCGGCCACGATGTCGCGGGCTGCCGGCATCGGCGCGGTGAAGGGGCTGGACGGGCGGTGGCAGGGGCAGCGGCTGTCCACCGCGAACCGTCTGCGTCAGGGTCGTGCCGACGTGCGCGCCGAGCTCACCCGACAGCGCGCCGCACTGCGCACGCCGGTGGCCGATCGCGACCGGTACGCTCCGGCGGTCGGCGGGACCCGACCGACCATGATCGGACCGCGGCAACAGGCCCACGTCCGGCTCCTCAGGGCCGTCGAGGACCGCCTCGTGACCAAGGTCGCAGGCGTCAACGACCGGTGGCGGATGGCATCCGCCGGCGGCGCCAATGCCGTTGTCCTGCAAGTCGGCTCCGACGCGGTCAGGGTAGCGGCCGCTGCCCGGGCCGGCGAACAACGGGTGCAGGTCGCCGGCGAGAGGGTGCCCGCGGCAGCGGAGCGCACCAGGGCCCGCCTCCAGGCGTGGCACGGAGTCGGCCGGTAGTCCCTCGGCCGATCCACCGGCGTCTCACATCCCGGGAGGGTTGCCGGTCGACTCGACACCTGGCGGACCCGATCCTCTACCGTGGAGGCAGGTCATGAGTGCCAGCGTCAAGCCCCGGCTCGCTGGCCGGCAACCCTCCTCCGCGGCGGGGTGCTCCGGGTGACGACCTGGCCGACGGACGCCCGTCCGACGGCAAGCGCGGACCCTGGTGCCGGCCGTCGACTTCTGACATCGTGCGACACCCTCGGGTCCATCGGACCAGGAGGACAGTCATGTCGACCATCACCACCGACCTGCGCCAGGCGACCGGCGCCCCCACCCTGCACCTGGCCGGGTCCAGCCCGGTGCCGACCACCCTTGCTGCCGGCCTGACCTGTCGGCTCGCCGACGGGCGGGTGGTGGAGCACGCCAACCTCGACCACGGTGCATCCGCACCGGTCCTCGCGACGGTGAAGCAGGCCGTCGACGCTGCGACCCGAAGCTATGCGTCCGTGCACCGGGGCAAGGGCCACGCCTCCCAGGTCTCCAGCCACTACTACGAGGCGGCTCGCGAGGAGGTGGGTCGGTTCGTGGGCGCCCGGAGCCACGACATCGTCGTGTTCACGCGGCACACCACCGACTCGATGAACCTGCTCGCATCCGCCCTGCC
>JBAUUB010000352.1:0-17628 GCA_049582485.1 Dermatophilaceae bacterium | reverse complement strand
CGTCAGTGCTGCCCCGACGAGATGCGCTGCTCGGTCGCGACCGCCGGAACCTCGAGCTCCTCGCGGTCATGGCCGTCGTGATGCGCTGCTGCGAGCTCGGCGGGCGTGACGGGCTCGACCCGGTCGGTGAAGTAGAACGAGGACAGGGCCGCCCGGATCCGGTCCTTGCGAGCACCCTTGCGGGCGACGCCGTTGGCGTCGGTTGCGGGCTCGAGCTCGAGCGGGGCCTGGGACTCGAAGCTGACGAGCTTCCACCGGGTGTACTCGTCCAGGGGCTCGTGGCGCTCGTAGAACCGACCGTCCGGGGTCCGGATGACGATGCCGGTCTCCCGGCCGTGGAGCACGGCGTCCCGATCACGGCGCTGGAGTGAGAGCGCGATGCGTTTGGTGATCCAGAACACCAGCGGAGGCAAGGCGAACAGAGACACCCGGAACACGTTGGTCAGGTCGTTGATCGACATACCCGTCTTGATGGCGATGATGTCGTTGACACAGGCCAGCGCAAGGATGGTGTAGAAGGTGATGGCGGCCATTCCGAGGCCGGTACGGACAGGCGCGTTGCGAGGCCGGTCGAGCAGGTGGTGCTCGCGCTTGTCACCGGTCACCCAGCGCTCGACGAACGGATAGATCCCGAGCACGACATAGATGAGAGGCAGCAGGACGATGGAGCCGAGGGCGATGTTCGGCGAGAACGTGAAGCCGAAGAGCACGAACTCGATCTGGCCGGGCAACAGTCGCAGTGCGCCGTCGGAGAACCACATGTACCAGTCGGGCTGCGCTCCGGCGGTCACCGCCGACGGATCGTAGGGCCCGTGCACCCATACGGCGTTGATCTGTGCGATCGCTGCGAGCAGCGCGGTGACGCCGAAGACGAGGAAGAAGAAGCCGCCCGCCTTGGCTGCGTAGACCGGCATGACGCGGTATCCGACGACGTTGTCGTTGGTTCGTCCGGGTCCTGGGTACTGCGTGTGCTTGTTGACCGCGACGATGATGATGTGCGCGACGAAGAGCGCAACGAGGATGGCCGGCAGGAGCAGGACGTGGACCGCGTAGAGGCGGGGGATGATCAGCTCGCCGGGGAAGTCGCCTCCGAACAAGGCGAACGCGATGTAGGAACCGACGACGGGAACACTGAGGATGAAGCCCTGCGTGGCCCGCAGGCCGGTCCCCGAGAGGAGGTCGTCCGGGAGTGAGTAGCCGGCGAAGCCCTCGATGATGGCCAGAAGCGCCAGGACCGTCCCGATGACCCAGTTGAGCTCACGCGGCTTGCGGAAGGCGCCGGTGAAGAAGACGCGAAGCATGTGCACCGTGATGGCGGCGATGAACATCAGGGCCGCCCAGTGGTGCATCTGGCGGATGAGCAGCCCACCCTTGATGTCGAACGAGATGTGCAGGGTCGAGGCGTACGCCTCGGACATGAGCACACCCTGCATGGGGACGTAGGAGCCGTCGTAGGTGATCAGCCCCATGCTCGGGACGAACCAGAAGGTGAGGAACGCTCCGGTGAGCAGGCAGATGATCAGCGAGTACATCGCGATCTCGCCGAGCATGAAGCTCCAGTGGTCGGGGAAGACCTTGCGGAGGAGGTAGTTCACGCCCTTGGCGGCACCAGTGCGGTCGTCGACCCAACCGGTGACGCCGCCGACGCGGCGCACCGTGCCCGAGGATGTCTGCTCGCGGGGACTGTCATCGACACGCAGGGCATCGGCGGGCCGGGCCGCAGTGGTCTCGCTCATACTCGCTCACGCTCCCAGAAACTCGGACCGACGGGCTCTTGGAAGGGCTGGTCTGCCACGAGGTAGCCCTCGTCGTCCACAGTGATCTTAAGTTGTGGCAAGGCTCGCTTGGCAGGTCCGAAGATGACCTTGCAGTCCTCGGTGACGTCGAAGGTCGACTGGTGGCACGGGCACAGCAGGTGATGCGTGTGCTGCTCGTAGAGCCCGACGGGGCAGCCGACGTGGGTGCAGATCTTGGAGTACGCCACGATGCCCTCGTAGCCCCAGTCCCGGGCCTTCTCGCTCTTGAAGTCGGCAGGGTTGAGACGCATGAGGACGACGGAGGCCTTGGCCTTCTCCTCGAGGATGTGCGACTCGAGGTCGAGCAGGCCCTCGGGCTGAATGTGGAATACCGACCCGATGGGCACCTCCTCCGGGCGGATCGGCGTGTTCTGCGGGTCGCGCATGAGGCGCGGGCGCGTGAAGACGGGGTTGCCCTCGGCGTCGGTCTCGTGACCGTCCCAGAACGTGGTGGCCAGCCGCCTGAACGGCTGGTCGAAGGGACCGAGGCTGCCGACCAGCTGAACGAGGAGCGGAATCGAGAACAGCCCCAGAGCGCCGCCGACGGAGTACTTCAGCAGCGGACGGCGGGTGAGCTGGGCGGACTCGCCCCCTCCCGTCACGATGTCACCGAACTTGGCGCGGTCCTCGGCGGCGCTGCGCATCGGGTGCCGCAGCTCCACGTCCTCGACATCCGGCATGAGCGTCTTGGCCCAGTGGATGGCACCGGCCCCGATGCCCAGCAGAGACAGCGCGAGGGTGACTCCGAGCAGGAAGTTGCTCGTGCTCACGTCACCGAGACCGGGGAAGAACATCCGGGCGTCGGTCGGGACCGCGAAATAGGCCACGAGGAAGCCGAGGGTGCCCAGCACGGAGATGCCGAAGAGCGTGGCGACCTGGCGCTCGGCACGCTTGGCGGCCCCATCGTCCAGGTCGGACATGCGCGGCTGGTGCGCGGGCAGTCCGGGGTTCTCGAAGCGCTCCGGCAGGCCACCGTCCCCGACGTGGTCGCCATCGCCGAGGCTCACGGCGTTGCCGACCTCGCGTTCGTAGGCCTCGGCGTCGTAGTCGCTGGGGGGATTCGCGTCAGCCACGTCAGGCTCCCTTCTGGCCGACCCAGACGGCCGTGCCGATCATGATGCCCAGACCGAAGACCCAGATGAACAACGCCTCGGTCGACGGTCCCAGGTTCCCCAGAGACATTCCCCCCGGGCTCCCGGTCGCGTGCATCTCCTTGACGTAGGCGATGACGTCGCGCTTGTCCTCGGGGGAGAGGTTGGCGTCGTTGAAGACCGGCATGTTCTGCGGACCCGTGAGCATCGCCTCGTAGATGTGAACCGGTTCGACGCCTTCGAGCGTCGGTGCGTACTTGCCTCGGGTGAGAGCGCCACCGGCGGCCGCCGAGCTGTGGCACATCGCGCAGTTGCTGCGGTAGAGCGTCCCCCCGCGGCCGGCGTCACCCTGACCCTCCCAGTCGAGCCACTCCTCGTCCGGCCGGGCCGGGCCGGGTCCGAGCGATGCGACGTACGCCGCGATCGCCTCGATCTGTCCGTCGGTGAACTCGACCTGGTTCACCCTCGGCGCCTGAGGTCGGGGTGCGGCCATTGGCATGCGTCCGGTCTCCATCTGGAAGTGGACGGATGCGGCCCCGGCTCCGACGAGGGTGGGACCGTAGGCGCCCTCCTCTTCCTGCCCTGGATCGGGTGCGTTGCCCTCGGCGTTGAGCCCGTGGCAGCTCGCGCAGTTGGCCCGGAACAGAGCCTGACCCTCGGAGACCTGGTCCGCCGTCACCTCCGCCGCCGCCGCTGCCGCCGGCTTCGGTGCGAGTGCGGCGTACAACCCTCCGGTCACGAGCAGCGCCACCATGAGCAGCAGCGCGATGGCCGCGGGGTGGCGGCGCCGGGCGGCTAGTGCGTTCACGTCAGTTCCTTCGAGGATCGTTCGGGATGAGTTCGGTGCCCTGTGCGGATCGGATGGGCGGCGGTCACTGGAGGACGTAGATGGTGAAGAACAGTGCGATCCACACGACGTCGACGAAGTGCCAGTAGTAGGAGGTCACGACCGCGCCCGTCGCCTGAGCGTGGGTGTACCGGCGCGTCGTGAACGTCCGCCCGAGGATGAGAAGGAACGCGATGAGTCCACCTGTCACGTGGATGCCGTGAAAGCCGGTGGCGAGGTAGAAGATCGAGCCGTAGGAGTCGCTCGAGAGCGTGACTCCCTCGTGAACGAGGTGCGCGTACTCATAGACCTGCCCGGCGATGAAGAGCGAGCCGAAGATGTAGGTCAGGACGTACCACTCGCGCATGCCCCACTTCTTGAACTCGAACAGTCCGCCGGTGCGGCCGACCTGGCCGGCCTCGGCCTTCCAGACCCCCAGCTGGCACCAGACCGACGAGACCACGAGGATGCCGGTGTTGATGGTGGCGAACCGGACATCGAGCAGCGGAGTGTTGGCTGACCACTGGTCTGGCACGTTCGCGCGCAAGGTGAAGTACATCGCGAACAGGGCCGCGAAGAACATGAGCTCACTCGCGAGCCACACCATGGTGCCCACCGCAACCATGTTGGGTCGGGTCGCCGGTCCATGCCCGGGAATGCTGGGCACCACCGGATGACGTGTGTCATGAGGGGTGCCGTCAGGGATCGTTGCTGCAGTCGCCACGGGTCAATACTGCACCATGACACACGCGGGACGGCGGCGGACCCCCCGACAAACCCCGCTAGGATCGTCGCCATGAGTTCCGCGCACGTGCCGAAGGCGCCCGAAGCCGTGTCGAACGGCCCCCACAGCACGACCGGCGGGACGACCGACCCTGTCTCGCACCGCGTCACGGTCCTGCTGTACAGCGATGACCTCACCACCAGGGACACCGTGCGCGTCGCGGTGGGGCGTCGCCCGGCGCGTGACGTGGAGGTCGTCTCGTGGACGGAGTGCGCGACGCCCGCGGCCGTCGTGACTGAGGTGGAGCGCGGCGGCTACGACCTGCTCATCCTCGACGGCGAGTCGTCGCCGATGGGGGGACTGGGCCTGACACGGCAGCTGAAGAACGAGATCTTCGACTGCCCGCCCGTGCTCGTCCTCACCGGTCGCCCCCAGGACGGCTGGCTCGCCGCCTGGTCCCAGGCCGAGGCGGCCGTCCCGCACCCGATCGACCCGATCGCCCTGGCCTCGGCGGTGGCCGAGCTCGCCCGCGAAGCCCGGTGACGATCCCCCGGAGCGACCCGCCCACCTGGCCCGACCTGCTGACCGCCCTCCTGAGCGGCCAGGACCTCCCGGCCGAACACACCAGGTGGGCCATGGGCGAGGTGATGCGCGGTGAGGCCAGCCCGGTCCAGCTCGCCGGCTTCCTCGTGGCACTCAAGGCCAAGGGCCTGACGACCGCCGAGCTCTCCGGTCTGGCAGACGAGATGCTGGAGCACGCGCACCGGATCTCGGTGCCGGGCACGACTGTCGACATCGTCGGCACGGGCGGCGACCGACACCATTCGGTGAACATCTCGACGATGGCCTCACTCGTCGCCGCGGGTGCCGGGATGACCGTCGTCAAGCACGGCAACCGGGCCGCCTCGTCGTCGACCGGGTCGGCCGACGTGCTCGAGGCGCTCGGTGTCGACCTCACCCTTGCCCCCGACCGGGTCGCGGAGGTGGCGATGGAGGCCGGTATCACGTTCTGCTTCGCGCAGGCATTCCACCCGAGCATGCGTCATGCCGCCGTGGCCCGTCGCGAGCTGGGAATCGGAACGGCGTTCAACATCCTCGGTCCGCTCACCAACCCGGGCCGGCCCACCTACGCGGCCCTCGGCGTCGCGGACCCGTCGGCGGCACCGCTCATCGCGGGCGTGTTCGCGTCCCGTGGGCGAACCGTCATCGTCACGCGTGGCGATGACGGACTGGACGAGGTCACCCTGTCGACCACCACCTCGGTCTGGCTCGCCAGGAACGGCAGCGTGACGACGCACACCCTCGACGCGGCCGACCACGGGCTCGAGCGCGCTCCGCTCGAGTCACTGCGTGGCGGTGACGCGGCCTTCAACGCGGCTGTCGTCCGCCAGGTGCTGGCCGGCGAACGGGGCGCGCCGCGCGATGCGGTGCTGATCAATGCCGCCGTGGCACTCGCCCTGCCGCTCGTGGACTCCGGGATCGATCTCGACGAGGCGATCTCGCGGGGACTCGCGCAGGCGACTGCGGCTGTCGACTCCGGAGCGGCTGCCGCGGTCCTCGACCGATGGGTGACGGCTACTCGACGCCGAGGCTGAACGCAGCCCCCAGATCACTGCTGGAGTACGTGCGGAAGGCGATGTGCGTGTCGGTCGCCGTGACTCCCGGCACCTTGCCGATCCGGTCGGCGATGACGTCGGCGAGGTCCTCATGCTCGCGCACCTTGACCATGGCGATGAGATCGACCGACCCCGCGACGGAGTACACCTCGCTCACGCCCTCGATCTCGACGAGCGCGGCCGCGACCTCGGGGATCTTGTCGACGTCGGCGTGGATGAGAACGATGGCACTGATCACGGATCAAGCCTAGTGGGAACGCGGACGCCTAGCCTGCTCGGAGATCGTCGTACGCGGCCGCGCCGCGAACGGGACATGACCAGTCCCCCGTGACCTCGACCAGTCGGACCCCCGGCGACTCGAGCCATCGGGCGAGGATCTCGGTCTCTTCGACGATCGCCGCCGGGGCGGGGACGGTAGGGGCTGGCACGTGCTCTGCACTGGCCACGAGTGCCTCGACGAAGGGCATCGGATCGGCGCCTCGGGGTGCCACGCTCGAGCCGGCCAGGCGGCCGTGACGGATGCAGAACAGCTCCCAACCTCCGGCCGGATGCCTAGCGGCAGCGACGATCTGGGGACTGGCCGCGAGAGGTCCGAGGCGTTGCAGGCGGGTGGCGCCTCCGATGAAGGCGCTCAGCCGGTCGCGAACCACCCCTGCTTCCTCGAAGCGCTCCTCGCTGGCGAGCTGGCGCATGCGCGTGCGCAGAGGACCCACGACCGCTGCTGGATCCGAACGCATCGCCTCGCGCGCGGCAAGCACGATCTCGGTGTAGTCCTCCTTGCTCTGGGCGCCCGTGCAGGGGGCTCCGCACGAGCCGAGCTCGAGGAGGACGCACGCCGTCGGTCGCCGGGGGACGGCGGGCAGCGACTGGGTGCACTGCCGGAGCCGGAATGCGGTATGCAACGCCTCCATCGCCTCGACCGCCCGACGGCGACTCCGGAACGGACCGAGATAGTCGGCGCCGTCGTCGCGCACGGTCGTGACGAGTGACAACCTCGGGAAGTGCTCCCGCGTCAGCTTCAGCCAGGTCAGGGCGCTGGCGCGCGTCGAACGGCGGTTGTAGCGCGGCCGCTCCGAGGCGATCAGCCGGACCTCGCGGATGCGGGCCTCGAGGTCGGTGGCGCACACCACCGGCGTCACGGACGCGGCGACCCGGACCATCTGTGCCATCCGGGCGCGGCGCTCTCCGGCGGTGAAGTACGTCGTGACGCGCCGGCGGATGTCCCGGGAGGTGCCGACATAGAGGGCCGACCCCTCGGCGTCCCGAAAGACATAGACCCCGGGGGCGCTCGGGAGGCCGTCGGCAAGGGTGCGTTTGCGACGCACCTCGGTCGGCACCCGAGAGCTGTAGCCACGCAGCTCCTCCAGGGTCGAGACACCGAGGTTGCCCACCCGTGCGATGAGGTCATGGAGCACGTCGACGGTCGCTCGGGCGTCGTGCAGAGCACGGTGGTCGGGCAGCGTGCGCGAGCCGACGTGGGCGGCCAGCGTCGCCAGGCGGTGGTTGCGCACCTCGTCCCGCCCGAGCAGCTGACGGGCGAGGTGCACCGTGTCGACGACCGGACGGTCGGGGAACGGCAGATCGACCAGCCTGCATCCTGCGCGCAGGAACGACATGTCGTAGGACGCGTTGTGCGCCACCCAGGCGGTCACCGGACCCTGCGCCCGGACGAAGTCCAGGAACGCGGGCAACGCGACGTCGAGCCGCGGGGCGACGGCGACCATCGCGGAGGAGATGCCGGTGAGGGCGGTGATGAAGGACGGGACCGGGCAGCCGGGGTTGACCAGGGTCTGGAGCTCACCGACCACCTCTCCGGCCCGGACCGCGACCGCTCCGATCTCGGTGATGCCCGCCTCGGTGGGTGGACCCCCGGTGGTCTCGAGGTCGACGACGACGAAGGTGACCGAGGCGAGCGGGGTCCCGAGCGGCGAGCCGGGGCCCGACGCACCGTCGAGGTCGAGCATGCTCTGCACCGGGTTCTGCATGCCGCACACGCTAGGGACGCAGACCGACAGACCTCGGCAGACACGCCTTGGACGAGCATTGTCAGTGCCCCTCCCTAGCGTTGTTCCCACACCCGAACAGCGGTTCTCGACAGCGGTTCTCCACAGCGGCTGCCCACACCGGTTTTCGACCCAGAAACTCTCTCCACGGTCAAGGAGGCACAGACCATGGCTCACTTCCACGAGCGGCACCGGGTTCATGCACAACAGCCGTCCGCTCCACTCCCCGCACGTGCATCCGCCGACCACCTGCGTCCGGGTGCGTCCGCGTCCGCGGCCCGGATCGACTGCGACAGCTGCCCGGTGGCCGGGCGGGGCTGCGCCGGCTGCATGGTCGCTCTGCTCGGCCCGGTGCGGCTGCGCCTGGATGCCGACGAGCAGGCGGCTGTCGACCTCCTCGTCGACACCGGTCTCGTCGACGCCGCCGAGGCCCGCTCCGCCTACGCCGAACCCGAGCTGCCCGAGTGGATGGTGCAGGCCCGGGCGCCGGACGGGGTCGATCGCACGGACGGGCCGCGTGCAACCGGTGTTCGAACGGCCTGACGACGGTCCGAGCCGGCGTCCGCGGGTGCGAGGAGTCAAGACTCGGCGTGTCACACGTCGTCCCGCTGGTGCGAGACTCGTCGCGTGCTGCGTCGACCTCCCGTCCCAACGTGGCCGACCGGCCGGTCGGCCACGGTCGTGTCCCTGACATGGGTCCTCCTTCTCGCGACCCTTCTCGGATCATGCGGTGCCGTCGACGGTGCGTCCCCGTCACAGAAGGTCGTCGATCCGGCAGTGATCGAGGCGGTGCAGGGCACGGTCAGGCCCGAAGACCCGCTCCTGCCCCTGCTCGTCTCCGATGTCGAGGTGGCGCCGACCGTGCCGACGGCCGCACTCGCCGTCGACGTCGGGGAGGACGCCCACGTTCCGGTCCGGGTGACGTGGCGGATCCCGGGTGTCGACTCCGGCGACCGCGAGGCGACGGATGTCGTCACCCTCCGGCGGGAGCCGGATGGCTGGACCCGGATCTCGCCGGTGCGTCTGCCGTGGGGTGTGAGCGACCCGGTGGCCGTGACGTCCTCGCGATGCCGCGTCGTCGGCCCGCCCGCCGCCTCCGCACTGGTCGCGGCGGTCCACACGTCCTGCGTACGTTCAGTGCCCGCGGTCCTCGACGCATGGCCGCACTGGGACGGCGCGGCCGTGATCGTCATCACGGCCTCCGCGCTGGATCCGGGCACGGGTGCCCTGGTCGAGGGCGCCGTCAGCGACGGTGACCCGGCTCCGGCCGACCGCATGCTGGTCGACGGCGGGGTGGTCGCGGGGCTGAGCGAAGTGGGCCTCGACGTGCTCATGCGCCACGAGCTGGTCCATGTCGCGATGCGGGCCACTGGCTCCGCCCCGGTCCCGTTGTGGTTCCAGGAGGGCCTGGCCGTCCACGTCGGCTACTCCGGGGTCGCCGACGGGCGATCGGAGCAGGCCGATGAGCTCCGGCGCCTCCACGGCTTGCGAGAGGCGGGCCGATGGCGCGGGTCCGTTCCCGACCCGGCTCGGTTCGAAGACCCCGCGGTCCGCGGACATGCCTACGTCGCGGCGCGCATCGGGGTCGAGGTCCTCATGGACTCGGTGGGCAGGGACCGCCTGGTGAGCACGGTCGCCGGGGACGAGTCAGATGGCGCAGGCCGGCCCGACCCGGTCGCTCGTCCCACGACCGACGAGGAGCGAATGCAGTGGCTCCTCAGGGCGTTCGGCCGGTCCTCGGACTGGCTCGACCGGGAGTGGGCGCGGGAGCTGGACCGTCGGGTGGGTGACGTGCGGCCGTCTCCATGACCAGCGACACCGCGACCAGCGCGGCGACGAGCCAGAACTGGTTGTAGAAGGCCTGCTTGTTCACGAGGTTCGCAGTGAGCAGGACGGCGGCCGAGGCGCGCAGTACGACGGCCAGGCCCGTTCCCGGCCTGCGGACCACGAGGCTTGCAGCGACGATCGCCCCCAGGACGACCAGCCCGGTGAGCCAGAACGGCGGGGTGATGCCGAAGACGTTGACCGACAGGAGGTAGAGCGTGTTCGCGAACCGGATGGGGTGGAAGTCGACAAGAAGCAGAACCGTGTCGTGGACGAACGCTTCCGCGTCGGCGATGAGCCAGGGGACCACGAGCAGGGTCCCGAGCGCCGCCGTGGCAGCCGTTCGCGCCGGGCCGAAGCCGCGCCACATGAGGAGGACCGGCAGGATCAGGGCGATGTGCTGCTTGGAGGCCAGCGCGACGGCAAGGGGAATGACCGCCCACCAGGCGTATCCGCGCCGGACGAGAACGGCCCACCAGATGACGAGGGTGAGCAGCAGGGGCTCGGTCCACGCCTGGTCGACCTGGGTCACGATCCCAGGGGACAGGAGGATGAGCAGACCGCCGGCCGCGGCCGCCCATCGATGTCGCTCACACAGGAGAAAGAGACCTATCGCGCCGAGCAGGCTCCAGACCAGCAGGGACCAGCGCACGTCCCCGGCCACCCAACGCCCGGGGGCCAGCAGCAGAGCGGTCCACGGCAGGTAGGTGAAGGCGTCATCGACACCGGGCGAACCGACCCATGGCCGACCGTAGATGTTCTCACCGCGTCCGATCGCGTCCGCGGCCTGTTGCAGGACCACCCACACGTCGATCCTGGGCGCGGGGGAGAGCACGATGGTGAGCGCGGCGAGGGCCGCGGAGGAACCCGCGACAAGGACGGCGGCCACGGTGGCGAGGCGATGGCCGGGCGAGCGTGTGGAACGCAGCAGGAGGATGGTCACGGTCGCCGCGGCCACCGCCTGCACCCAAAGGACCCACCCCCGTCCGGGGTCGGGGAGGTAGGTGAAGACCGGCACGGTCAACGTCACCAGAGCCGTGCCCGTGCCGACGACGAGCACCGTCAAGGGGGCGAGGACCGGACCCGGACCGCGGATGAGCCAGGCCCACAGCGCGACCGCCGCACAGGTGAGGACGACCACGATGAGCACCCGGAAGCGCACGACGCTCCACTGCATCGCCGTCAGCGTCACGAGCCAGCCGATGCCCAGGGACACGGCGGCCCAGGCCGCCGCTGCGCGGTGTCGGGGCCCCTCGGTCACCGGTCAACCCTAGTGGTGGGGTGGATTAGCCTTGAGCACTATGGCATCGCCCCCCGGCACGAGCGCGACCGTCGAGATCGCGGCACCGCCCGGCATCGTCCTCGACGCGATAGCCGATGTGGAGAGGTACCCGAGGTGGGCGCACTCGACGACTGCCGTGACCGTCCGCAGCTCCGAGGGCGACGGGTGGCCCGACAACGTGGAGTTCACCGTGACCGGTGGACCGTTGAAGGACACGTACACGGTGGACTACGACTGGGATGTGCACGAGGACGGCACCGGCTCGGTGACCTACGCGCTGGTCAGTTCAGAGCTGCTCAGCGCGCTCGACGGCCGCTTCGACCTGCGGGCGCGAGATGACGGCCGGTCGACCGAGCTCACCCACTCACTCTCCCTCGACGTCACCGTCCCCGTGCTGGGGCTGCTCAAGCGCCGGGTCGAGCGATCCCTCGTCACCGCCTTCGTCGAGCAGCTGCGCACCTACGTCGAGGCGAGGACCCGCGCCCGTGGCCAGGCCTGAGGGACTGCCGCGCGTCCTCGTCTGCACGGGCAAGGGCGGGGTCGGCAAGACGACGACGGCGGCCGCGCTCGGCATCGACGCGGCGCGCGAGGGAGCCCGCACCCTCGTGATGTCCACTGACGGGGCGCACTCGCTCGGGGACGCACTCGCGGTGGACCTCCACTGGGGGCCCGTCCTGGTCGAGGACCGCCTCACCGCCGAGCACGTGAGCGCGGCGCACGGCCTCTCCGATGCATGGCGGGTGGTCCAGGACTACCTGCTGGGCCTGCTGGGCGATGTCGGCATCGACCCCGCCGTGGCCGAGGAGCTGACCAGCCTGCCCGGGGCGGACGAGATCGCGGCCCTGGTCACGCTGCGCGAACGGGTCAGGGCAGACGCGTGGGACGTCGTCATCGTCGACTGTGCCCCGACCGCGGAGACCCTGCGCCTGCTCGCGCTGCCCGACTCACTGTCGTGGCACCTGCGCAGGTGGCTTCCCCAGGGCTCGACGTGGCGTCCAGCAGCGGCCGCGGCGCTCGGCGTGCCGATGCCGGGTCCGGCGGTTCTCGAGGCGATCACGCACTGGCACGACCAGATGACCGACCTCAAGGAGGTCCTCCGCTCCCCGGGCTCGACGATCCGCCTCGTCACGACACCGGAGAAGGTCGTGACCGCCGAGGCCCGACGAACCTGGACCTCCCTGTCATTGTTCGGGTTCACCGTCGACGCCGTGCACGTCAACCGCATCTTCCCCATCGGCCCCGACTGGCTCTCCGGGTGGAACCGCGCCCAGGCCGAGGGTCTGGAGGAGGTGCACCGGTCCTTCACCGGCATTCCGATCGTCACCATGCCGTATCTGCCGGAGGAGCCGATCGGTCCCGACGCCCTGGCCCGGCTGGCGCTCTCCTGTGCCGACGTCCGACTCTCGCGGGACCGGCCGGCCGCAGGCGCCCCGGCCCCGGCGCCTCTCACCGTGACGGAGAGCTCGCAGGGCTACACCCTCTCCCTCCTCGTTCCGTTCGTGTCCGCCGCTGATGTCTCCCTGGGCCGACGCGGCGATGACCTCCTCATCGACGTCGCAGGCCAGCATCGGGTCGTCACTCTCCCGGCAGCACTGGCACCGCTGAACGTCGCCGGAGCCGGCGTGCGCGACGGCCGACTGGTCGTCACGTTCTCCCGCGAGGACCGGGTGATCGCGTGAGCACCGACGACCGCCCGGGCTCGGTCGCCGAGGAGATCGCGGCCCTCGCCGAGGCCCTGCGCGCCCGATCGACCCGGACGGGAGACGACGATCCGGAGGGTGCCGGGGCAGGTCACGAGCATCCGAGCATCGACACGTGCGAGATCTGCCCCGTGTGCCGAATGATGACCGTTCTCCACTCGGTCAGTCCCGCCGCTGTGGTCGCCCTCGCGGACCTTGCCCATCAAGCCGAGGTGACGCTGCGGACCCTGGCCACCGACCTGCAGTCCGCACGGACCGAGTCCGAGGATCCGCCCGCGCGCCAGGACATCCCGGTCGACGACCTCGACGGCGAGTGACCACCGCCGACCCATCCCCCGACCACTCGACGCCCCTGCGCGGACCCGATCCCGGGGCGATGAGTCGATGTGTCGCATGCTGACTCGGTACCCTCGGTTCTCGTGAGCGGGAGTGCGGGACCGGCGGAGGACGGTGTGGTGGCCGAGAGCGAGCCGGACGACAGTGCGCCGCTGGCCATCGGCATCGATATCGGCGGCACCAAGGTCGCCGGGGGCCTCGTCGACGACCGGGGGGTCATCACCCGGCGCCTGCGGCGCGACACCCCTCACCGCTCCACGTCGCCCGCCGTCGTCGAGGACGTGATCGTCGGCGTCGTCTCCGACCTGATGTCCGGCATGGCCGCGGATCGGGTCTGCGCGATCGGGATCGGCGCAGCCGGGTTTGTCGCGGCGGACCGGGCGACCGTCGCCTTCGCTCCGCACCTGTCGTGGCGAGACGAGCCACTTCGGGACCGCCTCACCGCCAGGCTGACCAAGCCGGTCTTCATCGACAACGACGCGAACGCCGCCGCCTGGGCCGAATGGCGCTTCGGCGCCGCCCGCGGCGAGACCCACCTGGTGATGATCACTCTCGGAACCGGAATCGGCGGCGGCCTGCTGTGGAACGGTGAGGTGATCCGTGGCAAGCACGGTATCGCCGGCGAGTTCGGTCATATGCAGGTCGTTCCCGAAGGCCATCGCTGCGAGTGCGGCAACCGTGGCTGCTGGGAGCAGTATGCGTCCGGCAACGCGCTCGTGCGGGAGGCGCGAGCCCTGGTGACCGCCCGCAGTCCGATCGCGATGGACATGATCGCCCGCATCAACGGCGATCCCGCCAACCTCACCGGGCCGCTCGTCACGGAGGCCGCCCGGGCCGGCGACATGATGGCGGTCGAGCTGCTCTCCGAGATCGGCACCTGGCTCGGGGTGGGTATGGCCAATCTCGCCGCTGCCCTCGACCCGGGCATGTTCGTCGTCGGCGGCGGAGTGAGCGCCGCGGGTGAGCTCCTCCTCGAACCGGCGCGGATCGCCTTCTCGCGCACGCTGACCGGGCGCGGGTACCGGCCGGAGGCAGGCATAGTCGCGGCCAGACTGGGCAACGACGCGGGTCTGATCGGCGCGGCCGACCTGTCCCGGGCCAGCGTCGTCGACACGTGAGGGTCGATCCCGTCGGAGGCGCCACCGGGCGCACCACACTGCGGATCGCCGGCTACAACACCCGGGATTTCCTCGACGACCGCCGGGCTGCGGCGCGGGTGGTCCGGGCGATCGCCCCGGATGTGCTCTGCCTCCAGGAGGTTCCGCGGCATCCGTTCAGCGGCTGGCGGGTGCGCCGGTTCGCCCAGGAGTGCGGGATGTCCTGGCCGGGTGGGCACCGCGGCGGTGGCGGCACCACGGTTCTCACCGGCGACCGGGTCACGACCGTCGGCGCCCGTCACACCCGTCTCACCGTGGCGCTGCTCACCCGATCCAGAGGGTATGCGGTGGTCCGGGTCCGCCCAGCGGGGCGGCCGGACGCCGCCCTCCTCACGGTGGCCAGTGTCCACCTCAGTCTCCATGCGGGAGAGCGGCACGTGCATACGCGCACCATCCTCGACGACGTCGTCGAGGCTGCCGGGGGCCCCAACCGCATCGTGCTGGCCGGTGACCTCAACGAGCACCGGTCGGCGGGCGGCGTGTGGCGGCTCCTCGAGTCACGTCTACGGCTGGTCTCACCAGAGGCGCCCACATACCCCGCGCGGCGCCCCAGGGCGGCCCTCGACGTGATCCTCGCCGCACCTGACGTCGAGGTGCTCCCGCACCCTCGCATCGTTCTGGACGAGGACGACCTGATCCGCGCGAGCGACCACCGGCCGGTGTGGGTCGACGTCATCGCGTGATCCCGCGGCCCCAGGGCGCGGCCGCCGACCACCGTCCGTGCCAGGGCGGGGCGGGCTGACTACGCTGGCCCTCGTGAGTGAGGAGCAGTCCGCAGCGTCCCAACCCGGGGCCCGTCAGGACATCACGGGCGAGCACTTCGTCCATGCGCTGCGAAGCGCGGCACCCTACATCCACACCCACAACGGCAGGACCTTCGTCATCGCCTTCCCCGGTGAGATCTGCGTGCGTGCCGACACCGACCGGCTGCTCGCCGACATCGCCCTCCTCTCCAGCCTCGGCGTCCGCATCGTGCTGGTTCACGGGGTTCGCCCGCAGATCGAGGCCGAGCTGGAGGTGCGGGGGATCCCGTCCCGGTTCGCCGGCGACCTCAGGGTGACCGACGGGCCGACGATGGATGCGGTCAAGGCGGCCGTCGGCTCCCTCCGCATGGACATCGAGGCCCGCCTGAGCGCCAGCCTCGGGAACACTTCGATGGCGGGCTCCCGGCTCAAGGTCGTCGGGGGGAACTGGGTGACCGCTCGCCCGGTCGGCGTTCGGGACGGTGTGGACCACATGCTCACCGGACTCGTCCGAAACGTCGCCGTGGCCGAGATCCGCGACCAGCTGTCCACCGATCGGATCGTCCTGATCTCACCGATCGGCTACTCACCGACCGGGGAGACGTTCAACCTGCGGAACGCCGACGTCGCAGAGGCGGTGGCGACCGGGCTCGGCGCGGACAAGCTGATCTTCGTCATCGAGTCGGAGCCAGGCACCTGGCGGATCGCCCTCGATGCCGGAGACGCCGGACAGTTGCCGCTCAGCACCGCCGAGGCCATGCTCGACACGGAGCTGCGCGAACGGACCCTCTCACCGGAGGACCGGAACTGCGTGCGCGCGGCGCTCTCGGCCTGCCGGGCGGGGGTCCGCAGGGTCCACCTCATCGGTGCGGAGGGAGCCAGCCCGCTCCTGCGCGAGCTGTACACCCGGGACGGCTGCGGTCTGATGATCTCCGCAGACGACGACTACGAGTCCACCCGGCAGGCGACCATCGACGACGTCGCCGGCATCATGTCCCTGATCGCTCCACTCGAACGGGCCGGCACGCTCGTGCCACGCAGCCGCGAGCAGCTCGAGCTCGACATCGACACGTTCTCGGTCATCGTCCGTGACGGAACCGTCATCGCCTGTGCCTCCCTCGTCCCGTTCCCATTCGTGGGCTCGGCCGAGCTGGCCTGTGTCGCTGTCCATCCCGACTACCGCGGGCGTGACCTCGCGGCCGTTCTGCTGCGCCGGGCCCGCGCAACGGCGCGGGGGCTGGGGATGAGCCGGCTCTTCGCCCTGACCACCCAGACGCCACACTGGTTCATCGAGCACGGGTTCGTCCGGGGGACCGCGTCCGACCTGCCCGACGAGCGCCGGCGGACCTACGACCCGGCGCGCAACTCACTCGTCCTGATCGATCGGTTGCTGACGCGCTGACGTCAGAGTCGGGTCCCGTCGTCGGTCGTGTCGCGCTCGCGGGGTTGGCGCAGGATGAGCAGGGCAAAGCCACCGACGAACAGGCCGACCGCCCCGATGAACCACCAGGACGACGTCGACGCGCCGGTCAGGGCGACGTAGAGGAGCAGCAGCCCGCCGCCGACCAGACCGACGACGATGCCCCAGAAATGCAGATCCTCCTGAGGGGGCAGCACGACCGGGTCGGGTCGGAACTCGTCCTCGTCTTCGTCCGACTCGGACTTGGCGCCGGACCCTGCCCCGGCCCCGGCGTTCTCGGGCGGCACCCACGAGGTGGGTCCACGCCAGATGTTCACCCCCGGTGGCGGGCTCGAGGGCCCGGAAGCCGATGACGGACCGGCGGCCGTCGCACCCGACGAGCGCCCCGTGCGGTCGGTCCAGTCGTCCCCCGTGTCGTCGTCCTGGCCGCGATTCTCGGGACTGAGATCGGTGTGGCTCGCATCCGCCCGACCGGGCCCTGGGCCGATGGGATCGGGGCCGGTGGGGTCCGGGCCGCTCACCGGATCCTCGATCGGACCGGTGGCGTCCCAGCCCGCGACGAGCGCCTCGAACTCCTTGTCGAGGTCGCGCTCGGGCTGCTCCGGCGTCATGACGCGGCGTCCACCTCGCAGACGCGGTCGATGAACTGGCGTGTCATCGCGAAGATCGTCGGCGCATCGTTGTCGATCGTGGCGACGTGGAAGCTGTTGAGCAGCAGCTCCTCGTGCACGTCCGCGCTGCCGACCCGTTCGAGGAAGAGCGCCGAGCTCGATGCCGGAACGATGTGGTCCTCCGGGCTCCGGAAGAGCAGGACGGGCATCGCCAGACGCGGCAGGTCGGCCACGACCTCACTCCACAGCTGGGTCTGGGAGTGCAGCGCCTTGAGCGGGATGCGGTCGTAGCAGCCCTCATCCTGGCCCGGCTTCTTGATGTCGTTCCCGATGCCGGGCAGCGAGGGGAGGATGCGCTGGAGCAGCGGCAGCGCCCGCATGCGCGGGTCCTCGACCTTGAAAGCAGGGTTGACCAGGACGAGTCCGCTGATGCGGTCCGGGTGGTCCTGGGCGAGACGCGTCACGAGCGCTCCGCCCATGGACAGGCCGGCCACGACGA
>JBAUUB010000351.1:0-2910 GCA_049582485.1 Dermatophilaceae bacterium | reverse complement strand
CAGGGACTGATGCGTGGCTGCTCGTGGACCGACCGGCGCCGTGGCTCGGGAGGGGTGCGGTCGGGTGCCCTCAGGTCGCGGGTCGACGGGCAGGCTGACCCGGACCCGGGCACCTCCGGTGTGGGGGACGATCGCGACCGACCCACCATGCAGGTCGCAGATCCAGCGGGCGATGGCCAGGCCGAGACCGGTTCCGCCGCCGTGCTCGCCGCCGGTGCTGTACCGCTCGAAGATGCGCTCCGCGACACCCGGGTCGATCCCGGGGCCCTCGTCGACGACGTCGAGGTGCCAGCTCGCGCCCTCGGTCGAGCGCGCCGCCACCAGTCGCACGACGCCACCCTGCGGGGAGTGCCGGGCCGCGTTGTCCAGCAGGTTCGTGAGCACCTGGGTGAGCCGCGCCCGGTCGCCCAGCACGCGCATACGCTCCTCGACGTCGGCCTCGAAGCGCACGTCCCGACCGTTGAGGTCGGCCTCGCGGACGGCGCCTGCGATGAGGTCGGCGACCTCGAGGTCCTCCAGGTCGAGGCGGATCGTGCCGCTCTCGAGGCGGGAGAGGTCGAGGAGGTCCTCGACGAGCGAGCTGAGCCGTTCGGCCTGGGCCAGTGCGGCGTTCAGGGTCGTCTCGCTCGGGGGCGTGACGCCGTCGACGAGGTTCTCGAGCACGGCGCGCTGGGCCGCCAGAGGCGTGCGCAGCTCGTGTGAGACGGTCGAGATCAGCTCGCGTCGCTGCTGGTCGGTGGCGGCGAGGTCGTGCGCCATGGTCGTGAAGGCCCGGGCGAGGACGCCGACCTCGTCCGAGCTCGTCGTCGTCACGGGTCGGCCGTAGTCGCCCGAGGCCATCGCGCTGGCGGCCTCGGTCATCTCGCGCAGGGGCGCGGTCATGCCCCGTGCGAGCCACGCCGTGACCCCGAGGGCCAGCCCGAGCGTGACCGGCACGGTGATCCACACCGGCACCCCGGCACGGTCACCGATGAGCGCGAGGACGGCGGCGACGAGCACGCTGGCGCCGACGAGCACGGCCAGCTTGGCCTTGATCGAGGACAGCTGGTCGAGTGGGCGGTCGCGGTTCACGCCCGCTCCTCGGGGACCGGTGCTGACTCGAAGGCATAGCCGACGCCGTGCACGGTCCGCACCCGCTCGGAGCCGATCTTGGCCCGCACGGACCGGATGTGGCTGTCGAGGGTGCGGCTGCCGAGGTCGTCGCTCCACCCCCACACCTCGCGCAGCAGGTCCTCGCGCCGCCGGACCACCCCCGGCTCGCGGATGAGCGCATCGAGGAGGTCGAACTCGGTGGGCGTGAGGTGCACGGGCCTGCCGTCGACCGTGACCGCACGGGTCGACGGGTCGAGGCTGACGCCTGCATGGGTATGCGCTGCCCGGCTGCCGCGGGACAGCTCGGCTGCGCGCTCGACGCGTCTGAGCAGGGCGCGGACGCGAGCGACGACCTCCCGCATCCGGAAGGGTTTGGTGACGTAGTCGTCCGCCCCGACCCCCAACCCGACGAGGATGTCCGTCTCGTCGTCGCGGGCGGTCACCATGAGGACCGGCACCGGCCGCTCGGCCTGGATCCGCCGGCAGACCTCGAGCCCGTCGAAGCCCGGGAGCATGACGTCGAGGACCACCAGGTCGGGGCGGCCGACGGTGTAGGCCTCGACGGCACCGGGGCCGTCGAAGGCGCAACTCACCGCGAACCCCTCCGCGCGCAGCCGGTCGGCCAGGGCGGCGTTGATCGTGGCGTCGTCCTCGACGACGAGGATGTGTGCAGCCGTCGTTCCCGCCCCACCCGTGCCCCCGCCGTTTCCTGTCATACCCATCAGGCTAGGAGCCGCGGGCTGCAGGCCGCCGCAGGAACATGTGCAGATCGTGTGAAGACCGCTCAGCGCGCCAGCTGCGCCACGACTCCGGCGATCTCACCGACACAGAGGGCGGCGGCGATGAGCGCCACGACGAGGGGCAGCCGGCCGTCGGGCAGGAGGGAGTCGAAGTAGGGATCCTCCGCGTGCGCCACCCCGCGACGGCGGCTCAGGACGACCCCGACCCAGAGCAGTCCCGCGCCGACGAGCAGCGTCGGCACCAGGGTGGAGGCGCCCACGGAGGTGAAGGTCAACCGCGCGATGACCAGCGTGGCGATGGCGAGGGCGAGCGTCGTGCGGCGCCAGGCCAGCACGGTCCGCTCCACCTGCAGCCCAGGGTCCCGTGCCATCGACGGTCCGATCAGGCCGTCACGGACGCAACGACGAACGCGACCGCGACGACGCACAGCAACGCCACGAGCGGCAGCAGCGTGCGGTTGCGCGGCATCGGTGAATCGGTCCGCATGGCCCTCTCGGTCGCGGCCCAGCCCCGCCACGCCTGCACGGCGCTGAGCAGGCCGGCGAGCGCGAGCGCGATGGCGATCGTCTGCTGGGCCGTCTGCGGCATCGGCAGGTCGAGGGCGTCGACCGCCGCCGCGCCGGCGAGCAGGGCCAGGGTCGTGCGGATCCAGGCCAGGAAGGTGCGCTCGTTGGCGAGCGAGAACCGCGGGTCCGGCTCCTCCCCCACCCCGTAGACGGAGTTGGGGAAGCGACCTGCAGACCGCACGGCCCCCGCCCGTGCCTGCTCCGGCATGGACGGATCGGTGACGTGCTCCGCGTCTGTGGTGTGCTCCGCGGGAGGCTCAGCGCTCACCCGCCCATCGTAGGCAGGCAAGCCGTCCCACTCCTCGCGACTCGCGGCCGCCCCGTCAGCGCCTCCGCCCGAACAGCCAGCCGAGGACGAAGGCGAGCAGGGCGACGCCGGCGTACGGCGCATACGACCTGGCGATCACGGGGAGCACCGTCGCGCCGAGGTCGATGGCGTCGTCCTGCGCCGGCGCCGCGTGCCGGGCCGGCGCAGGCCCCCCGGCCGCCGGTCTCGGCACCGCCGCCGGGG
>JBAUUB010000350.1:0-2279 GCA_049582485.1 Dermatophilaceae bacterium | reverse complement strand
GCCGACGCACTCGGACGGCGGGTGGGCTCGCCCGCGACCTCGCCGTCGGACTCGGTGCTGTACTCGGTCACGATCGCGTCGTCGGCGTCGGTGCCGTACTCGGCGGCGCCCTCGTAGGTCTCGTCGACGTTGGCGGTGTTCTCACTCATCACTGGGCCACCTGGGTGATCTCGAAGGGCTTGGGCTGCTGGGCAGCGTGGGGGTGCTCGGCGCCGGCGTAGACCTTGAGCTTGGTCAGCTGCTGACGACCGAGGGAGTTCTTGGGGAGCATGCCGCGGACGGCCTTCTCGACGGCCTTCTCCGGGCTCTTGGCGAGGAGCTCGGCGTAGGTCTGGCTCTTCAGGCCGCCGGGGAAGCCGGAGTGCCGGTAGGCGCGCTTCTGCTCCGCCTTGGCGCCGGTGAGGGCGACCTTGTCGGCGTTGATGATGATGACGAAGTCACCGGTGTCGATGTGCGGGGCGAAGGTCGGCTTGTGCTTGCCGCGCAGCAGCGTGGCGGCATGGGTGGCCAGCCGGCCCAGGACGACGTCGGTGGCGTCGATGACGTGCCACTCGCGGGTGATGTCGCCCGGCTTGGGGGTGTAGGTACGCATGAGTCTGCCTTTGCGTCAGTGGGTGGAACCGCGTGGGTATGCCGTGGGCGCCTGACGGGGCCGCCTGGTCGAGCGGGGCTCGTGTCGGCCCCGTGAAGGGCTCACGGCACAACTCTCCAAGTTTACGAACCCTGGACCTCCAACCCAAATCACGTCAGCGGTCCCCAGTTCACCTGCGGCACTGGGCGATTGATTCGCCAGTGGAGTTGTGCACACATCTTGTGCAAAACATCTATGCACAGGTATTATGCATACATGCCCGACACCCCCGCTTCCATCCGCCTCGACGCCACCGCGCTGAAGGTGCTCGCGCACCCGCTCCGGACCCGCCTGCTCGGAGCGCTCCGCCAGCGTGGCCGGGCCACGGCGACCGAGCTCGCCGCCGAGCTCGAGACGAACTCGGGCGCGACGAGCTACCACCTGCGCAGGCTCGAGGAGATCGGTCTGGTGCGGGACACCGGCGACGGGGCGGGTCGGCGACGACTGTGGGAGCCGACCT
This sequence comes from Dermatophilaceae bacterium, assembly GCA_049582485.1. GTDB lineage: Bacteria > Actinomycetota > Actinomycetes > Actinomycetales > Dermatophilaceae > F2B08. The sequence continues at coordinate 1,188 of JBAUUB010000350.1, read as the reverse complement.
CTGAGTACCACTCGTACCACCCGAGCGACTTCGCCGACGACGACGACGCCGAGGCGGCTCTGGGCTGGCTGACGCGCGACTACGTCCGTCATCTGACGACGCGTCAGGAGCGGTGGATCGACACGCAGTCCGCCTGGCCCCTCGAGTGGCGGGATGCCGCGGGTCTGAGCGATGACATGGTCGTCGTCACGGCCGAGCAGATGCGGGCCCTCGCGGCCGAGGTGGACGAGGTCGTCACACGGTACCGACGGGTCGGGCAGGGCAATCCGCAGGCGCGTCGCGTCTCGGTCTTCTTCGCTGCACACCCCATCGACATGGGACAGGCGCCACGCCGATGAGCGCCGTGACCGACCAGCCGGTCCTCACCCCCCGAGCCGCCCGACGGGCGTTCTACCTGCTGATGGTGACCCGGTGGTTCCCCGTCGGTCTCGTCGTGGGCATCCTCATCCTCCTGCTCACCGAGCGTGGCCTGACGATCGCCCAGGCGGCGACGGCGATGGCCGTCACCGGCATTGTCACCTTCGTTCTCGAGCTCCCGACGAGTGGACTCGCCGACGCTCTCGGCCGCCGTCCGGTCTACCTGGCCTCGGCCGCTGTCGGTGTCGCCGCCGGACTCGGGTATGCGGTGGCCCAGTCGTTCTGGGCGTTCGTCGTCGCCGGGGTCCTGACCGGCGTGTTCCGCGCGCTCGACTCCGGTCCGCTGGAGGCCTGGTTCGTCGACACGATCCACGAGAGCGAGCCGGGCGCCGACGTCGACCAGCCGCTCGCCCGGGCGGGGACCATCGTCGGGGTGGCCATCGGTGCCGGGGCGGTGGCCTCGGGCGGGATCATCTGGTGGCACCCGGTGACCTCGGCGTTCGGCCACCCGATCAGCGCGATCGACGGGGCGGTGTGGGGTTTCGCGCTGCTCAACGTCGTCCACCTGGTGGCGGCGTGGGTGCTCATCCGCGAGTCGCCCCGGGGTGGACACGCCACCCGGCTCGCCGCCGTCCGCGCCGGCGCACGGGAGGCGCCCGCCGTCATCGGCAGCGGTCTGCGGCTGCTGCGCTACTCCCCCGTCCTGCTCGGACTGGTGCTCGTCGAGGTGTTCTGGTCGGTGGGGATGGTCACCTTCGAGTCGCTCATGCCCCTTCGCCTGGAGGAGATCCTCGGCTCCGCCCAGCAGGCCGGTGCTCTGATCGGGCCCGC
>JBAUUB010000349.1:0-8720 GCA_049582485.1 Dermatophilaceae bacterium | reverse complement strand
ACCTCGAGGCGCTCGCGGTTCCGGTTCCCGATGTCGACGGGCCAGATGTCGACGGGCCCGATGTCGACGGGCCCGAGGCGCCGCGGTGAGCGCGCACCGCCCGGAGGCCGACGCGCCCGGACCTGACCCGACCGAGCGTGGCGAGCAGCTTGCCTACAGCGAGCTCATGGACAAGATGCTCGACGAGGAGGCCCGGCGCACCAAGGCCCGCAAGCTCATCGCGATCGTCGAGCACGCCCTCGGCCGCAGCGACCTCGCCGGCCTGGACGCGCTCGATGTCGGCTGCTCGGCGGGCTTCATCGCCGACGAGCTCGCGAGCGCCGGGGCCCGCACGACCGGTGTCGACATCGACGAGCCCGGGCTGGACCGGGCGCGCGAGCGCTTCGGCGACCGGGTCGACTTCCGCCTGGCCCGCGGGGAGGCCCTGCCCCTGCCGGACGAGAGCATGGACCTCGTCGTGCTCAACCACATCTACGAGCACGTCGTCGACCCCGATGCGGTCCTCGCCGACATCCACCGGGTGTTGCGTCCGGGTGGCATCGTCTACCTCGGCCTCGGTCACCGCTGGCAGGTCATCGAGCCGCACCACCGCCTGCCGTTGCTGTCGTGGCTGCCGCAGCGGGCAGCCGACCGGTACCTGCGGCTCACTCGCCGGGGTGACCACTACTACGAGCGCTACCGCACGCCGGCGGGCCTGCGCCGCATGGTCGCCGCCTTCGACACGTGGGACTACACGCTGCCCGTGCTGGCCGACCCGGCGCGCTTCGCCGGAGGCGACGTGATCCCGCAGTGGTCGACGCGCATACCTCCCGGCGTCCTGCGCGCGGCCCTGCCGGTCGTGCCGACCTATCTCTGGGTCGCGTTCAAGGGCGGCGGAGCGCCGCGCGGTCCGCGACTGCGGGTGCCGCCGCGCCGCATCCGCCGACGATGACGCCCGAGCACACCCGCGTCCTCGACTTCGGCGAGGAGCGCACCGTGGGCGCGATCCTCGCCTCGTTCCGGCGTGGGGGCGGGGATCCGACGACCCGCACCGAGGGCCGCTGGTCCGGCACCTGGTGGGTGGCATGGCCGACGCCGGACGGACCGGTCACCGGCCGGTTCACGCAGGCGAGCGAGACGCGGGTCGAGGTGCGCGCCTGGGGAGCCGGTGCGGCCTGGTTGCTCGAGCAGTCGTATGCGCTGCTCGGCGGCCTCGACGACGTCACCGGCTTCGTCGCGCACCATCCGCAGGTCGCCGAGGCGTGGCGGCGGCTGCCCGGGTGGCGGGTGCCGCGCTCAGGTCTCGTCGTGCACTCGCTCGTGCCGGCGGTCATCGAGCAGAAGGTGACCGGGCAGGAGGCGTTCGGCGGGCAGCGCCGGCTCGTGCGCAGGTACGGCCGGCCGGCGCCCGGACCGGGGGAGGAGCTCGGGCTCGTCGTCGCTCCGGACGCGGCGGGCTGGGCGGCGATCCCGTCGTGGGAGTGGTTGAAGGCGAGCGTCGACAGCGCCCGCGCCGACACGATCATGCGCGCGCTCGTCAGCCCGGGCCGGCTCGAGGAGTGTGCTCGCCTGCCGCTGCCGGAGGCGCACCGCCGACTGCGCTCGATCCGCGGCATCGGGGTGTGGACCTCGGCGGAGACGGCCCAGCGCGCCCTCGGCGACGCCGACGCGGTCAGCTTCGGGGACTACCACGTCGCCAAGAACATCGGCTGGGCGCTGGTGGGCGAGGAGATCGACGACGACGCCCTTGCCGAGCTGCTCGAGCCGTATGCGGGCCACCGCTACCGCGTCCAGCGGCTCCTCGAGCTGATGGGCGTGCGCCGTCCCCGGCGCGGTGCCCGGATGTCACCGCGCACCCACCTGCCGTGAGGGGCCCCCCGGTGGCGGGTCACTGACCCCGTATGGATCCGGTGATCCGGATCTCGAAGTCGCCCTCCTCCTTGGTCGCGCCGAAGAAGTCGCAGGTCACCGTGTCCGCGGGCGGTGCACCGGGTCGGGTGTAGGTGTCACCGGGAACCAGGTGGCGCGCCTTCAGGCCTTCACCGCTGATGACGGTGACCTCGTAGGGGTGCAGCCAGCTTCTCGTGGGCGCGAAGTCCTCTCCCAGCAGGCGGACCGGGGCGAACAGGTACGGCGCGTGGGGTGCGACGTACACCGTCTTGAGCCCGCAGGTGTCCTCGCCGGTCAGCACCAGGCCTCGCAGGGATCCGTCCGGGGCCCCGGTGGCCGCGGCGGGAAGCAGGACCGCTGCCACCAGAGCCGCCACCGCACCTGCTGTCAGACGACGAGAACGAGACATGGGACAACTCCTCCGCTCAGCCTGCCGGCGCAATGATAGATCCGACGACCACGTCGTGAACAGACCCCGGATCGCGCTCGATCCCTTGACCCCGTCGCCGCCGTGCTTGGGACGACCGGTGACAGTGCTTCGTGGGAGAGCGATACTGTCGGGATGAGCCCGTTGCCGACGGGGACAGTCACGATGCTGTTCAGCGATATCGAGGGTTCGACGTCGCTGCTCAACGGGCTGGGGCCGCTCTGGGGCGAGGCGCTGTCGGCCCAGCGGCGGATCCTGCGCGCCGCGTTCGAGGCGCACGGGGGTCGCGAGATCGGGACCGAGGGCGACAGCTTCTTCGTCGTCTTCACGTCGGCGAATGCGGCGCTCTCGGCAGCGATCGCGGGGCAGCGCGGCCTGGCAGAGCACCCCTGGCCGGGTGAGGTCCCGGTGCGGGTCAGGATCGGTCTGCACACCGGCGAGCCGGAACGTCACGAGGACGACTACATCGGCATCGACGTGCACCGGGCGGCCCGGATCTCCGGCACCGCGCACGGCGGTCAGATCGTGCTCTCCGCGTCGACCCACGCACTGGTGTCGGGCCATAGCGGCGACTACCGGCTCCGGGATCTCGGATGGCACCGCCTGAAGGATCTCACCGAGCCGGAGCACCTCTTCGACGTCGAGGCGCCCGGCCTCCTGACGGATCACCTGCCGCTGCGCAGCCTCGGCACCAGGGCGAGTCTGCCGACGTACGCAACCGAGCTCATCGGTCGCTCAGCGGAGGTCGCGGAGCTCTGCGCCACGATCGACCGCGACGGCGTCCGGCTGGTGACCCTGACCGGCACGGGGGGCACCGGCAAGACGCGGCTGGCGGTCGCGGTGGCCGGGGAGCTCGAACGCCGGCTCCCGCGGGACATCTACTTCGTTGCGCTGCATGCCGCCGACGGACCGACTCTGATGTGGTCGGGGATCGCCGACGCGCTCAGCGTGCCGCCGGACGCGGACCTCTCGCCCGAGGAACGCACCCTCCGGTTCCTCGTCGCGCGACCGGCCCTGCTCGTGCTGGACAACCTCGAGCAGATCACCGATGCCGACGTCGTCGTGAGCCGGCTGCTCGACGCAGCCCCGGGCGTTCGCATCCTGGCCACCTCACGCCGACCGCTGCACCTCGTCGACGAGCAGCAGTACCCGGTCTCGCCCCTCCCGGTCCCCGACTCGGTGTCGGACGGCCCAGCGGAGCTGCAGACAGGGGCCGTGGAGCTCTTCGTCCGGCGCGCCAGGATGGTCAGACCGACGTTCGCCCTCACGCCCGACAATGTCGACGACATCGTCGCCCTCTGCCGGCGGCTCGACGGTCTGCCGCTCGCCATCGAGCTCGCCGCGGCTCGGACCCGGCTGCTCAGCCCCAAGGCGCTGCTGAACCGCATCGACGAGCATCCCTCGGACCTGACGTCGGTCCGCGACCGATCGGAGCGGCACCGCACCCTGTGGGCGACGATCTCGTGGAGCTACGACCTGCTCGACGAGCGCGACCAGCGGGTCTTCCACCACCTCGGTGTCTTCTCGAGCCGGTTCGACCTGGACGCGGTCGCGCACGTCGTCGATGCCCGGGACAGGGACCCGCTCGACGTGGTGGCGCATCTCGTGGACGTCAGCCTGCTGGAGATCGTGGACGGGCCCGACGGCGAGCCGATGATCTTCATGCTGGAGACGATCCGCCGGTTCGCCCGCATGCGGCTGGAGGAGTCCAGTGAGCATGACGACGTGCGCCTCGCGCACGCCCGCTGGTGCGTGGAGGCGGCGACGCAGATCAGGGGACTGCTCAACGGACCGAGACAGATGAGTGCGCTGGACCGCATGAAGGCGGTCGAGGAGGACATCCGCGCAGCGCTGGACTGGTGCCTGGCTCCCACGGTCGCCGCCGCGGGTGAGCGTGCCGGCTGCGGCTACGCCCTGCTGGAGCCGATGAACTCCTACTGGTACCGCTTCGGCCGCATCACGGAGGGTCGAGGCTGGCACGAGCGCGCGATGGGTCTGCTCTCCAGCGACGACGTTCCCGACAGTCCCGAGGTCGTCGACGCGCTGCACGGTCAGGGGATCATGGCCGTTCAGCAGCTGGACCTGGACGCCGCCGGCAAGGCACTCGAGCGGGCTCTGGCCATGGCCCATCGCCTCGGTGACCTGGACCGTGAGGCTCGGGAGTCCAACAGCCTCGGGATCGCCCGGCGCGAGGCCGGAGACGTCGAGGGTGCCCGGGCGCTGATCGAACGCAGCCTGACCATCGCCCGCCAGCTCGGTGACCGGCATCGGGAGGCGACGGCGCTGAGCAACGTCGTCCACATGCAGATGGACGTCGGCGACTACGCGGCCGCGGTCGACGCCGCGCGGACCGCGATCGCTGCGGACAAGGCACTGGACGACCCGTGGGGGGTGGCGATCAACCAGGGCAACCTCGTGGTGGCGCTGCTCCACTCCGAGGGCCCTGAGCCTGCCCACGAGGTGTTCCGTGACGTGGCCGCGGATGCGATCGCCCTCGGCGACATCGAGCTGTCGATCGAGGTGCTCGACACCTCCGCCGCCCTCTGGGCCGGGCTGGGCAACCCCGAGCGCGCTGCGACGCTGCTGGGCACGGCCGACAGGCAACGTGAGCTGGCGGGGATCCCGCGTCCCGAGCCCGACCGGCAGCTCCTCGACCGCTTCGTCGAGCCCGCGCGGAGGACGGTCTCCGACCAGGTGTGGCGCGACGCGCTGACGCGAGGCGCCTCGCTGACCATCGAGGAGGCCGTCGCCCAGGCGACCTCGGACCGCTCGGTCCGCACACCCGCCGGCCGCTGAGCGATGCGGCGGAGCCGGGCTAGGCCCAGGTCGAGTCCAGGGTGAGCACGGCCCGCGCGCCGAGGAGGTCGGTCGCGCCGAGCCGGAGGTCTTCGCCGGCGGCCGCGACGCTCGCCCGTTCGACGACCCGACCCAGCAGGTATGCGCTGCTCGCCTCGAGCTCGATGGTCACCGTCCCCGCCGCCCCGGTCACGCAGCCGGTGACGTCGGGGCCGAGCCCGTGCAGCGCGAGAGCCAGCACCCGGCGCGCGCGCACGTCCACGTCCTCGAGCGCTCCGGCCGACCTGATCCCGACCGCCTCGGACTCCGGCGACCCCGGCTCGACCCCCAGCGCCGAACGCACCGCCTCGACCTGTCCGGTGCGGAACCAGTCGCCCGGCCCCGTGCGCACCAGCCCGGCGGCCCCCGGCTCGTCGGGGTGATCGCTCGCCCAGGGCAGCCCGCGCACGATGGCGACGGGCAGCGCGCCCGACTTGGCCTTGACGAGGTCGGCGGCCGCCGCGATCTCGTCGGCCACCGCGATGACGGTCACCGAGAGCTCCCGGCCGTCGGCGTCGACACCTCCCCGGTGATCATCGAGCACCCGCACACCGGCGCTGCCGAGCGCGAAGTCGACGACACCCGCCCGCCACGGCCGACCCGCGGTGTCGGACACGACGACCCCGAGCGGTCCCACATCCCCACCGCCCCCCTCGGCCGCCCACGCGGCACGCACCGACGCCAGCAGCTCCGCGGCCGCGCCGTCGGGGTCGCGCGGCAGCACGAGCACCCCGCCCATGTCGCCGACGTTGGACTCGTCTACCCCGGCCGCGGCCATGACCGGCCCGGCGACGGACTCGACGACGCGCGTCACGCGGTCGCCTGCCTGTCGCTCGGCCACGACCCGCGCCGTCTCGTCGGCGATGACCGAGTCGCGCGACGCATACCGGCGCAGTCCACGGGCCTTGGAGACGATCTTGGAGGCCACGACGAGGACGTCTCCGGCCCGCAGCTCCAGCCCGGCCGCCCGCACCGCGCGGACGACCACCGCGCCGAGGTCGTCGCCCTCACGCACCTCGGGGATACCCGGGACGGCGATGATCTCGACGCTCACCCGGCCGCCCGGATCGACTCGGCCAGCCCCAGGGCGGCGCCGGCGATCGTGCCTGCCGCCTCCACCGACGACATGAGCAGCGGCTCGGAGTGGGCCTCGACCCGCACCCGCTGCACCGAGCCGCCCGCGTCGGCGGGGTCGACGAGCCAGCCGTCGAGGAAGTCGGCGTACAGCCCGGCCACCGCCGTGCTCGTCGCCTCGACGCCGATGGCGGCCAGGCACGCGTCGGCGTGTCCGCGCACGGGACGGCCGCCGATGAGCGGACTGACGCCCACGACGGGAGCGGCGGTGCCGCGCAGCGCGTCCCGCACGCCGGGCACGCCGAGGATGATCCCGATCGAGACGACCGGGTTGCTCGGGGGCAGGAGCACGACATCGGCCTCGCGCAGCGCGTCGAGCACCCCCGGAGCGGCGACCGCCCGGTCCATCCCGGCGACGACGAACCGCTCGACCGGGGCGGCGGCCTGCAGCCGCACCCACCACTCCTGGAAGTGCACGGCCCGTGGCTCGTCGCCGGCGAGCACGACGTGGGTCTCGACCGGGGTGTCGGTCATCGGCAGCAGCCGCACCCGCTGGTCCGGCAGCCCCCACCGCCGGGCGAGCAGCTCAGTCACCTCGCTCAGCGACCTTCCCTGACCGAGCCACTGCGAGCGCACGACGTGGGTCGCCAGGTCGAGGTCGCCGAGCGCGAACCAGTCCGGCGCCGCGCCGTAGGCGAGCAGCTCCTCCTGCACCCGGTGGGTCTCGTCGGCCCGACCCCAGCCCTGGGCCTCGTGCACGCCGCCGCCGAGGGTGTACAGGATCGTGTCGAGGTCGGGGCAGACCCGCAGCCCGAACAGGGTGATGTCGTCGCCGGTGTTGCCGATGACGGTCACCTCGTGCGGTCCGTCGTCGCGGGCGTCGAGGTGGTGGCGCAGTCCGCGCAGGAACCGCGCCCCGCCGACGCCGCCGGCCAGGGCAGTGATGCGCATGGCCCCAACCCAACCACGCGCACGCGGCCGCTCACCAACCCCGTATGCTCGGACACCGGACGCGAGGAGGCGCCGGGGCCGGGGGGTCGGTCGGACCGCGTGGAGGTATGCGCAGGTCCTGCACGCGGTCAGGCGACGGTCAAACTTTCGGACCGTTAGCAGATTCAGGCTTGACTTCCGGTGCATGACACGCATGTAATTTCAGACATGTGAGACACCAGACACAGGTGATCGGGGTCTCACACGGGTCGAGATCGAGGGTCGAGGAGGAGACATGTTCGAGCTGCACGTGTTGGGGGGTGCAGAGGAAGCAGAGCTGTCATGGCAGGAGCGCTCGCTCTGTGCCCAGACCGATCCGGAGGCGTTCTTCCCCGAGAAGGGCGGCTCCACCCGTGAGGCCAAGAAGGTGTGCACGGGGTGTGAGGTCCGCGCCGAGTGCCTCGAGTACGCCCTGCAGAACGACGAGCGCTTCGGCATCTGGGGTGGCCTGTCCGAGCGCGAGCGCCGCAAGCTGAAGAAGCGCGCGGTCTGAGCCGCACGGCTCGCCCCGCGGTGGCCCGCCGCCATCGCGTCCTCCCCGTATGAACGCCGTCCCCCCGCTCAGCGCCGGACTCGTCGAGATCGAGTCCGGCGGCGCGGCGACCCCCGTCCCGAGCACTCCCATCGCCCACGACGTCGTGGCCGTCGTCGCGGCGACCGACCCGACCCAGGTCCGCGAGCTCCTCGACCGGCTCGCGATCGGGGTCCTCGTGCCGGGGCACCTCGTCGTCGTCGCCCGCCAGGGTGCCGACACCGACGACGACACCCTCGGGCCGACCGTCTCCGGCCACCATCTGCGCACCCGCTTCGACTCGGTCCGGATCATCCGCGTCACCGGCGAGCTCACGCCCCAGGTCGCGGCGACCGCGGCGCTCGAGCAGGCCCTGCCCACCGCACCCGACCACGACCGCATCGAGTGGCTCTGGCTCCTCACCGACCGCTGCCGTCCGGCGCACGGGGCGCTGGCGGCCCTGCACCGCACCGCTCGGACCTCGCGCGCGGCGGGCGTCGTGGCCCCCAAGCTGCGCAGCGCCGAGCGCCCACCCAGGCTGCTGTCGGTCGGCTACGTCCTCACCCGCGCCGGCCGCTGGGTCCCGCAGCCGCGCGACGGCGAGCGCGACCAGGGTCAGTACGACGACCGCGCCGATGTCCTCGCCACCTCGACCACCGGCGCGCTCGTGCACCTCGACACCCTCGCCGAGGTCGGCGGCTGGGCCCGGCGGCTGCGCGAGGGCCGCCTCGCCCTGGCCGGCGACGTCGACCTCGGCTGGCGCCTGCACCGCGCCGGGCGCCGCGTCATCGTGGCCGCCGACGCGGTCGTCGAGGTCGAGCCGGCTGATCCCGCAGGCATCGACGCCGCGGAGCCGCTCGCCCTGACCGGGGCATCGCGCCGCGCCCTGCGCCCGATCGCGCTCGGCGCCCAACCGGTGGTCCTCTGGCCGATCCGGATCCTCGCCGTCCTGGGCACCGCGATGCTCGCGGTCATCGTCATGCTCCTGGCCAAACGCCCCCGCGCCGCCGGGCG
>JBAUUB010000348.1:0-2105 GCA_049582485.1 Dermatophilaceae bacterium | reverse complement strand
GGTCCTCCCCGTCCACGGAACGTGTTCGGCGGCGTTGGCGGACGGCCTGGTCAATCTCTGCTCCAGCGGGCACTTGTGTGCGTCGTCAACGTTGCCCACAGTGGGCGCTGTGACGCTGCTTCCAACTGGCGGAAAGGGGTGCTTGATCTGGGTCCCGAGGGGAGTTGTCATCCGGCTGAACTGGGCCTGGCGTTCAGCGGGTGTGGATGGTTTGCGCCGACTCTGCCCTGCAGAGTCATGATGGGCGCTCTGGCCCACCCTCCTCGGCATGAATCAGTTGAAGTCTCGTCAGGGTGACGCTTCGCGACGCGTTTCGGCGCGTATGGGGTAGCAGGCGCAAACGGTGCCTGTCCGAGCGAAGGAGTGGCAATGACGACACAACACACGCGGCCGCGGGGTCGTTGGCCGCCCGTAACGGGACACCATGGCGGTCACGGAGCAGGAGACTCGTACATGGGCTTCGCGGAGCCAGCCTTCCTTACGGTGCAGGAGGTCGCTCATCTCCTGCGGGTCAGCCCCGGAACGGTACGGCCTGGATTGCCAAAGGGGAGGGTCCGCCGATGATGCGGTTTGGCAAGCAGATCCGCTACCGGCCGGAGCGGGTCATGGAATGGGTGGCGGAGCAGGATGGGGGCCGCGGTTGATCGACCATCGTCAGTCGAGGCGAACGGGGCGAGTGCTCTGGCGGGTGCGGTGGTACAAGGACCAGCCCGCCGGAGGACGACGCCAACGCAGCCGCACCCGCACCACGAAGCGAGAGGCCCTCGACTTCGAGCGAGCGTGCTCGAGCGAGGCGGATGGGGGCCGTCTCCTCGGGCCGCGTGCGCGTTGCTGAGGTCGCCGAGCGGTACTTCGCCAACCTGTCTGGCACGGTGGAGTCGCGGACAATCGAGGGGTACCGCCAGCACTGGCGGACCCACCTGGCGCCGGCGTTCGGACATCTGCCGGTCGACGAGATCTCGGCACCGAGGATTCAGGAGTTCATCGCAACTCTCGCCGCGCGGAGGGCGCCAGCCACGACACGGCATGCGCATCGCGTGCTCAGTCTTATCTTGGACCAAGCGATCGCCGAACGACGCCTCGCTGCTAATCCCGCCCATGGCGTCCGTCTGCCGCCCTTGCCCGCCCAGTTGGGCGACCACGTCCTGACTGTAGAGCAGGTCGAAGCGCTAGCCGCTGCGGTGCGTCACCAGGGGGCACTGGTGCGGGTCGCGGCCTACTGCGGGCTCCGTTGGGGCGAAGTTGCAGCCCTTGAGGTGGGTGACGTCGACCTGGTGAACCGCAGGATCAGGGTGCAACGCGCACAGGTGGAGGTCTCGGGGCGCATCGAAATCAAGGCCCCCAAGTCCAGGCACGGACGGCGTCGGGTGCCAATCCCTGGTCGGCTCCTCAATGAGCTGCGCCAGCACACTGAGGGTCGCCCCGCTGCGGCCTTGTTGTTCACTTCCCCCGGGGGAGAGCGGCTACGAAGCTCGAACTGGAAGCGGTGGGTCGGCTGGCCGCAAGCAGTAGCGACTCTCGGGGGCGGGATCCGCTTTCATGACCTGAGACATACGTGCGCGAGCCTGCTCATCCAAGCCGGCGCTACGCCCGTGGAGGTCCAGAGAGTCCTGGGCCACAGCACCCCGGCGACCACGCTCAACCTCTACACGCACCTGCTGCCTGATGCGCTCGATGGAGCCGTTGCCAAACTTGATGGCTACCTCGATAACCGTCCGTGATGGCCTAACTGATGGCCTACACCCTGATTTGGAGGGGCCGCAATCACGATATCGAGTCGCAGAGTAGCCCTCTGAACTGCGAAGATGTCTCAGTGGGCCCCGTGGGGCTCGAACCCACAACCTACGGATTAAAAGTCCGCAGCTCTGCCAATTGAGCTAGAGGCCCCGTGGTTCGCGTTGAACCCACGCAGTGCAGAACGGAACACTAGCAACTCGGCTGCCACCACCCGCGCCGGTGCTACGACCCGGGGCATGGTGTCTGGACGGCCTCGATATCAGGCTGGATGGAGGACCGAGCGGCGAACGCAGATCGGAGCCGGGTGGCCGCCGCCCAGATCGCGGAGGTGACCATCCGAACGAGGGATCGACGTCATGCCGGGAGCG